>JABDLQ010000031.1 GCA_013002925.1 Gammaproteobacteria bacterium
ATCGTACGTTGTGCTGCAATTTAAGCGCTTTCGACGCGTGCCTGCGACGCTGTTGCGCCCGAACGCTCCAGGTCGCGAATGAAATGACTCACGCCGCTTAGACCAAAATAGAGTCGCTCTCTATGAGCTGCCTTGCAATTGAGACCCTTGTGGATTCGGGCACTATTACTAACAGTTGAGCCCCTCCCATCGTTGGATGACCCTACGGATGTCCACCGCGAAAGTCCCGGGTATGCTCATTTTGCTGTGTTTTTTGTACGCAGGCTTTTTCTTCGAATGACTTTGACTGCAACAACCTTTACAAGTCAGATACAGCCATCGGCACCACGCCGTGAAAGCCGTCTTCACTCCTGCTCGATTACCCCATCCCGCTCGCCGATGGTCTGTCCCAGTGCCGCCAGCGCGCGGCGGACTTCTTTGGGGTCGGCTTCAAGCGGCCGGTAAATCTCCACCCGGTTGCCGTCTTCGAGCACATACTCAGCCTTGACCGGGCGGGAGAAAATCCCAAGCGCAGGGGCGCTGAAATCGGCATCCGGAAATTCAGCAGAGATACCGGACAGTTTGACCGCTTCACCGGCAGTCGTCCCCGCATCGACCTGGAGCGCAAGCAGTACCTGCTTTGCGGGAGTAGCGAACACGACTTCGCAGCGAATCTGATGTGCGAGTGGTGGCGCCGGTTTCCCGCTGTCAGTCATAGCCCGAATAGACCGTTTCGGCGCGTTCTGCAAATGCCGTTACCAGTTCGCTGGCGATCGTCTCCACGACAGTCGCAAACATAAAACCGGCCAGAGGGTTTTCGAATCGGTAGCTCAAAAACAGAGACACGTCCGAGCCGTAGTTTTTCTCGGTAAATCCCCACCAGCCCTTGAGCTGATCAAAAGGACCATCGAGCAACTCCATTTCGATGCGATGTTTTGGGTTCAGCGTATTGCGCGTTGTAAAATCGCCTCGAAATCCGACCTGTTTGAACCCCAGGGTAGCCTCAACCTGCGCGTCGTCACGGTGGTCGATACGGGCGCGCTCACACCATGGCAAAAACTCCGGATAGAGCTCGATAGCATCCACCAGATCGTACATCTGGTGTGGTTGATAGGCGACCCGCACGGTGCGCTTGAACTCAGCCATTGGTGAACCGGGAAAGCAGTCCGAGCGAATGCAAAAACACCGCGATCACCGCAATGGGCGCAATATAGCGAGCCGCAAACCGCCACATGTCGTAACGCAGGCCGGAGCCCATCTTTAATTCATCGGAAGTGGAATTGCGACACATCACCCAGCCGGCAAAAATCACTATGAGCAAGGCGCCGAGCGGTAACATGACGTTACTGGTAATGAACTCGATAGTGTCAAACAGGGTTCCCAACGGGGTGTGATATTTTTCGTCCTTCAGCACATTGAATGATAAAACGCTCAATACACCGATCAGCCAGATCAACCCACCGATCGCCAGTGTCGCTTTAGACCGTGGCACGGAAAATTGTTCATTTGCCCAGGCCACGGCAGGTTCAATCAGACCAATGGCAGAGGTCCACGCCGCGAAGCTCAGCAACACAAAAAAGACCGTGCCGAACACAACGCCACCAGGCATGCCGCCAAATGCCAGTGGCAACGTCTGGAATATAAGCCCGGGCCCCCCACCGGCGGCCATACCAAACCCGAAAACAACCGGGAAAATCACCAGTCCGGCCAGAATAGCAATCGTCGTGTCTGCCAGGACCACGGTAATTGCGGCAGTTCCAATGTTGGTCTCCTCCGGAAGATACGCACCATAGGCCATCACCGCGCCCATGCCGACACTTAGCGTAAACAACGCCTGCCCCAATGCCACGAGCGCCCCTTCAAACGAAATATCATCCCAGTTTGGCCTGAACATATAGTTCACCGCCGCCATAAAGTCGCCATGACGAATGCTGTACACCAGCAGGATCACCAGCATGATGACCAGCGCCGGCATCAAAATGCGCACCGCCTGTTCCAGACCGCGTTCGACTCCGCGTGCCACCACAAATACTGTCAGCCCCATAAACAGCGAATGCCAGCCCAGCAGCGCCCAGGGATCGCCAGTTAATGTGTTGAACAGAGACTTGACAGTGGCTGCATCGCTACCTACAAACGCGCCGCTTGCCGCTTTGGGAATATAGGCCACAGCCCACCCCGCAACGACGCTGTAGTACGACAGAATCAGAATACCGCCGCACACGCCCATGAGGCCCACATACTTCCAGGCACTCCTGCCGGATTCCTCCTCTCCGACCAGCTGCATTGTCGTCACCGGATTGCGCCGACCGCGCCGGCCAATCAGAATTTCCGACATCATCGTTGGCAGCCCGATAATAAAAACGAACGCCAGATACATGAGCACAAATGCGCCACCGCCATACTCTCCGGTGACGTAAGGAAACTTCCAGATATTGCCCAGACCCACCGCTGAACCGGTGACGGCGAGAATAAACGCCAGGCGTGATGACCAGAACCCCTGCAACGACGTGCGTTTTGCCACGGCTTTGCCCCGTTGTTATTGATATCAACGGATTCTGCGCCTTTTCGCAGCCCGTCTCAACTGCCAATCTGATGTGGATACCTCTGATTATCTGGCAGAATCTCTCTATAATCCGGCCATGGCCAGATCTGACAAAAACAAGCATCCCCCCGGCACCATCGCTGTCAACAAAAAAGCCCGCTTTGACTACTTCATCGATCGCACGCTGGAAGCCGGCGTGCAACTCCAGGGCTGGGAAGTAAAGAGTCTGCGCGAGGGCAAAGCACAGATCACCGAAACCTACGTGATGATCCAGAATAACGAGGCCTGGCTGCTGGGAGCGCACATTACGCCGCTGAAAACTGCCTCCACCCATTTCCCCCCGGAACCGACCCGTGCCCGCAAGTTGCTGTTGCATCGCAAAGAACTCGACAACCTCATGGGGTCTGTCGACAGAAAGGGCATGACGCTTGTAGCGCTTAGGCTTTACTGGAAAAACGGCCGCGCCAAGCTCGAAATCGGGGTGGCAAAAGGCAAAAAACAGCATGACAAACGGGCGACCAAAAAAGATCAGGACTGGCAGAGACAGAAGGCAAGAATACTTAAAAGTAGATGATATATCTGTAGGTTATATTATCTTTTTAAAGCATTTTATGCATAGCGGTTTACAGCATCAACACGTCTGAAATCCCGATATTTATCGTGCCCACGCCAGAACCCATGGATAAATCGAAACGACAGGACTCAGCAGGTCCAGTGGATATATAAGAGCCGCCGGGCTCATTCGGACTCGTTAACAGGTGGGCCCCGTCGGACGCATACGGACCCGAAAACAGGTGGGCTGCACCGGCCATATCCAAACCTGTTTACAGATGGGTTTCGCCCGACTCACCGGATCCGATAGATACTCCGGAATCACAGAAAACCTGGGCATCTCTGGATGCCATGGGCCAATTGAAAACCGGGAATATTATGACAAACGGGAACCTTAGGCCGTGAACGGACTCTGTAGTGTTGGACAGCGTGTTCGTTTACACTGTCCGTCACTTTAAGGGGGCGACCTGGCTTCGACGTGGATCGCGAAACCTTGAGTGCATGCCGAGGGGTAGATCACCTCGTAAAAACAGCTACAAACCTTATAGTTGCCAACGACGACAACTACGCACTAGCTGCTTAAAAACCACGCTTAGTGCCCTCAGACCAGGCTGTGCTTGTGCAACTGGATTCCTGGGGTCATCCTCACAAGATCGC
>JABDLQ010000036.1 GCA_013002925.1 Gammaproteobacteria bacterium
GCCCGAGCACCTGTTCAAAAAATTCAGCTGGCACCTCATAATGTTGTTCATTGGCTGCTGCAGTATTGACCGCCACGGGGCTTTGGCGCAGGTCTTCGATCATCTCGTCAAAACGATTCACCAGTTCCAGTTCCGAACCATCCAGTTCTGCCGCCAGACGCTGTGCAATCAAGCGCCGCATACCAGCCCGTGCCAGCGCATCTGGTATCCAGCCTTTTTCACACATGCGGATAAGATTGATCATTCGGACGCGCCTGTCAGGTTCACAATCGGGTAAACGACACTGTCAATAATACCAGCTTATTCACATGTCTCGCGCGAATGCATTTCAGGTCAGGCACCAGGTGCGCTGTTTGCGCACGTTCACTTATCTGGCAGTATGATGTCATGGTTGAGATTACCGCACTGAATATTTATCCGGTGAAATCGTTGCACGGGATTGCACTGGATACGGCTACGCTGGGAACACGGGGGTTCCGTTTTGACCGGCAATGGCTTGTTGTGGATCATCGCAACTTCTTTGTCACGCAGCGTGCGCTTGCCGGCATGGCCACCATTACCCCGCACCTGACCGACGAGGCACTGATACTCCGTCACCCTGACCAGCCGGACCTGGTTATACCTTTGCACAAAACGGACGGCCCACGCGTCCGTGTAAAAATCTGGAAAGACTGGTGCGATGCAAACGAAGAGGGGAACGAGGCGTCGACATGGTTAACCAGTGTACTGGGCCAGTTTCGCGGCCACGACCTGCGCCTGGTGCGCTTTGCCAGTGACGGCAGCCGCCCGGTAGAACCTGATTTCCTGGCGGGTGATAAAGCCGAAACCGCCTTTGCCGATGGTTATCCCTACCTGGTCACTGTGGAAGAATCGCTGGCAGACCTTAACGAACATTTGCGCAAATGCGACAGCCCGGCGGTGCCAATGAACAGGTTCCGTGCAAATATCGTGGTTCGCGGTCTGGAGCCCCTGGCCGAAAACCGCGTCGATGAACTGACCCATGCCAAGTTGACTGTACGCCTGGCGCTACGCAAGCCGTGTCAGCGCTGCAGGATCACCACCGTCGATCAGGAAACCGGTGTCGCGTCGTCACCGCCTCAACCGGGACCGGACTCTTTACCGGAGCCGTTGCGAACCCTGGTCGCACAAAACCCCTTTCCGGGCAAGCCGGGTGGCTATTTTGGGCAGAATGCCATTTTGCTCGACGGAGAAAACCAGCAGTTAACGGTCGGTGATGAACTGGTCGCCAGCTATCGACCACCTGCTATTCCACGACGGTAAGGCCGCCAACAGCCAGTACAGTGCACAGTCCTCCTGCTTCTTCGGTTGCTTGCGCAAGGCACCGGTGCAACACCGGTATTACCGCAACAGGTTCCTGCACGGAACCGGCAAACCAGATGCGTGTCACCATGAACAAGCGCTGATCACAGGAGCGCGCGGCGCGCGACTCAACACGCTATGCCAGAATTTTACGATCGGTTAGCCCTACATGCCCAAGCGGTGTGCGGCGGATCGCTGCCACTTTGCTGATCGTTGGCGGCTCAGTTCACCTTACATGGGTAACCGGTGGCTTCGCCCGGGTTCGTTGCGCATTGAACCACCGGCGCGACCGGTTTCTCTTTTGTCACCGTTTTGCTGATACTACTTGTCTGATGTTCGCATCAGGCGCCGGCGAATCTGCTCAAGACGCAGGTCCGCGGCGGCACCCGGCGACGTGCGCTGTTTGAGGCTGTCGCTGGCGGAAAACTCCTTGATGTCATCCAGGCTCTCCTTGACCTGTCGATACGCTTGCCGAAACGGGATGTTCTGTGCGGCCAGATCTACCGCCATGTCGGTGGCAAACATCCCGTTGTCAATCGCCTCGGTCATGGTGTTGCGATCAAACTCCAGGTTCGCCAGCAAATCAGGAATCAGGGCCAGCGCCGCAATGCCGTGCTCGGTTGCCCGTAGTAACGGCGCCTTGGTGCCCTGCAAATCGCGGTGATAACCGCTTGGCAACGACAATATCGAGGACAGTTCGGCCATGGCTCCCTGCACCACGCCCGCTGCTGATCGCAACAATTCCACAACATCCGGGTTACGTTTGTTCGGCATAATCGAAGAGCCCGTCGTGTATTTTTCGGGCAGTCGCACAAAATTAAATTCTGCGGTCGTATATAAACTCAAATCCCAGGCCAGGCGCCGTACATCCTGTAATGACTGGGCAACGACCATCAGGCTTTGCAGCTCAAATTTGCCGCGGCTGTTTTGCGTGTATATGGGATTGACCTGCATGCGGTCAAAACCGAGTGTTTTGGTGGTCAGGTCGCGATCAAGTGGCAGGTTGACGCCATAACCGGCCGCTGTACCCAGCGGATTGCTGTTGATCCAGTCAAGCGTGTGACAGGCCAGTTGGTAATTGTCGGCAAATGCCTCCGCAAATCCTGCGAACCACATCCCCAGCGACGACACCACCGCACGCTGCAGATGGGTATAGCCCGGCATGGGCACATCGGCACTGCCTGCCGCCCGCTCCAGACACACCGATGCAATATCGATGCAGTGAGTCGCCACCTGTTCCAGACTGTGCAGCAAATACAGCCGGCTCGCCACCAGTACCTGGTCGTTACGACTGCGGCCGGTGTGAACTTTGGCGCCGACATCGCCGAGCCTGGACGTGAGCCAGTGCTCAATTGCTGAATGTCCATCCTCAAACTGCCCGTCGAGCGCAAAGTCACCCCTGGCAAATGCATCAGCAAGCCTGTCAAGTTCTTCACACAAGGCCATGCATTCGGCTGCGCTCAGAACGTTGATGCTGGCCAGGCCCTGCACATGCGCCTGGGTCGCCTGTATATCAAACAGAAACAACTTGCGATCCAGCTGCACATCTTCACCGGCCAGAAAATGCATCAGGCGCTCATCAAGATCGCTGGTGTTGGATTGCCACAGCAAATTAGCCAATATCAATGCCCTCCAGTTCTTCCAGCCCACAGGCCAGGTTGATGTTTTGCAACGCCTGCGTTGCTGCACCTTTCAACAAATTGTCCAGCGTGCTGTGCACCACGAGGCGGCGCCGCTCCGGCTCCACACAAAAGCCACCGACCATGGCACCGGGGCGGTTAACCACCCGGTTTACATGGGGCGCTTCCATCTGCACGCTGATCAGTGCCTCGTCCTCATAAAAGCGCTGGTAGTGATCGAGCGCCTCCTGCGCCGTCAGTGCGTCGGTGAGGGTCATATCCACGGTCATGGCAATACCGCGAAAAAACGCGGCGACATTGGGTAAAAACCGCACCGGTCGACCCAGTTGCCGGCTTACTTCGCGCTCGTGGATATGCGCTACCGACTTGTAGGGGATGATGTTATCCGCCAGGTTTTTGGGGTCATTCTTGTCGGACGGTGCGGTTCCCGCACCGCTGTAACCGGAGATGCCAAAGCACACAGGGAAGGTCTCCAGTCTGTCGACGACCGGCGCTAATGCCAGTTGCATCGCTGTCGCATAACAACCCGGATTACTAATGCGTGTCTTGCCGCTGGCGTGGGCCCGGGTAAGTTCGGGAAGCCCATAGTACCAGGTGTCGTCAAAGCGATAGTCTGCACTCAGATCTATCACGACCTGCTCCGCAGGCAAAGCGGACACATACCCGGCGGCCAGACCATTGGGTAGTGCCAGCACCAGCACATCTGCTTTGCGTTCTGCTACCACTTGTGGCGCCAGGTGCTCAAACCGGATGTCACTGTGGATGCCCGGAATCACCCGCGAAACGCCTTGCCCATCCAGGGATCGTGAGCTCGCAAAGACCAGCCTGAACAGTCGGTGCCGGTCGATGAGCCGCAGCAACTCCGCACCGACATAACCGCGGGCGCCAATAATGCCAACGCTCAGCGATGAGCTGCTCACGAGAGTGTCGCCTCTGTCTGCGCAGCAGTAGCAACGCAGCGTGCAACCTGTTGCAGGTCCTCGATGCCGTACCAGAACACATTCCAGTCCGGCGTTTTAATCACGCCATCAGCGTGCCTGAAATAAAAGCCGTTTATCGGGTTGTCGGGGCGTGCGCGCCAATAAAGCTGCGGGTAGGCCGCGCGCACTGCACTCCATACTGCCTTGCCCAGTCCTTCGCCCTGCGCCTTATCGGTCACCGCAAACTTGTCCAGCCACGGCAGTCCGTCGTTTGCCGTGATAATCGCCGCCGCACGATAGTTGGCGCTGATATACGCAGCGAGCAACGGTTTGTTCTGCGCGTAGTCGTGCGCAAGAGCGCGCCCAAAGCTGTTTTCTATCAATCCGCGCAGGCGCGCCTGGTCGATTTGAGCCCAGTCCTTATACGTGTTGATCGACTCTCCAACGCGTATCAGCGTACCCGACCCCTTGTGTGTAAACAGTTCGCGAGCCAGGTAGTCGGGCCGGGTGATGGACACCGAAGACGTTTCGGGCAGGTCGCGCAGCAGATTGGCAATCTGCTCAACTTTTACCCGCATACCCGAATGCAGCCAGGGCTGTGCGAGTAATTCCTCAAGGTCCGTCGACAAATTTATCGACGAAATGATGTTGCCCTGTTCATTCAGGATGCCACCAGTGTCCGTCAAAAATATGACTTTGTAAGGCTGGACCGCACGCACCAGGGCATTGGTGACGACATCGGCGTTAATATTCACAATCTGGCCGTCTGCCGTCTCACCCAGCGGTGACACGATCGGCAACAAGCCGCCGGCCAGGGCATGCCGTATAACATCCAGGTTTACGTCAGTAATTTTACCGACCATGCCGTAGCGACCGTCATCCAGAATCTCCGCTTCTATGACACCACTGGTAATTGAAGCGGCGTTGGTTTCGGCGGCACGCAGGGAGTCAACGATTGCCATGTTTTGCTGCAAAAACACTTTACGTGCATATTTGAGAACTTCCGGTGTGGTTACGCGATAGCCATTATCGATGTGCGATTTGATGCCCGCGTCAGCAAGCGCTGAGGTTAGCTGCGGCCCGGCACCGTGTACTACGATTGGAGTCAGACCCACGCGCTGTAAAAACACCAGCGCCGAGGTAAAGGCCGCCAGTTGTGACGCCAGTACTGCGCCTCCCACTTTGACAACCGCAAACTTCTCGGCCTCAAGGTCTGCATAACGCTTCAGGTACTGCTGAATCTCCTGTTCGCTGCCAATCGTATTGAGCAGGCGATGGATAATTTTGCGGGTTTGCTTATGCGGAGCCATGAGAAATGATCCGTTGGTAGTGAGATGCAACGCTTACCAGTTGCTCCGTGCTGACCCATTCATCAGCCGTATGGGCCTGGGCAATATCTCCCGGGCCAAAAACCAGTGTGTCGAAACCGGCCTGGGAAAACAATGCGGCTTCTGTCCAGAAATCGACCGCCTGGCCTACAGGCAGATCATAGTGCCCGGCGAGCGCTCCTGCGCCGGCGTTCAGCGCCGGTGCCACAAACCCCGGCAGCAGTTGTGCATCTGCAAAGCCTGCCGTAATGCCGGCAAGCTGTTCCAGCAGGCCTCCCTGGTCCATCCCGGGCAATGAGCGCAACCCGAATTTCAGGCTGGCGGTGGGGGCAATCATGTTGGGCTTGATGCCACCTTCGATGACGCCAATGTTAAATCTCACCCCCTGCAGGTTTTCAAAGCAGCAGTCGTTCTGCGACTGTGCCCACGCCAACGCCTGTTGACCCCAGGCGATGGCCTGATGTGTCGCACTGGCTCCGATCCCTTGCTGAGCAGACGCGTGCCCGGCGGTACCCACAAACTTTACGGTGCCGGTAATGATACCGCGGTGTGCCATAACCGCCTGAGCCCGGGTGGGTTCCGCGACGATCACCTGTGAAAACCTGCGGTTGTGCGCGACGTACTCCCGGACGCAGTGGCTGTTGCCCGCCTCTTCATCGGAAGTAAACAGCAAAGCCAGCGCGCCAGTACTTCGTTCGGCGGCAGCCAGCATTGCAGCAGCCGCGCCCTTGATATCGCAGGCACCTAAGCCGATGACTCGGTCTTCGTGACGCTGCAAGGTAAACGGGTCACAGGTCCAGTCACGGCTGTCCGGCACGGTATCCAGATGAAAATTAAACAATACGCGCGGCTCACCACGCACCGCTAACAGGCTGATGCGGCCCTCTCCATGATCCTCGATCTGGTGGTCAAAGCCTGGCAGAGCTTCAGTCAACCAGGCAAAAATGCCGTCGACGGCGATCTGCCGCGGCGGGTTTCTGGTGTCAAAGCTGACGAGCCTGGCCAGGTGCTCGAGCAGTCGCGTTTGCAAAGACATTCGCCGACCTATCTCTTGACCGGGTTGGTTTCCGCCCAGATCGCCGAGCTTTGACCAAACAGGCGAATAAATCCTTCGGCTTCCTCGACGGACCAGTCCGCGTATTGAGCGTAGCCGGCATGCTTGCCCGTCAGCAGGTGCGGGGAGTCGATGGCTACCGCTTGTACATCGCCACCCGCTGTGTAGACCGTGACGGTGCCGTTCACACACTGCTGTGATTGCACCAGGTACGCTTCAAGATCGGCTTTGAGCGGATCATAGAAAAAACCCTGGTACACCAGTTCGGCCCACTTGCCAGATACCAGGGGTTTAAAGGAGTTCTGCAACCGTGTGCTCACCGCCTCTTCCAGCGCCCGGTGCGCCACGTGCAGCGCTGTAATGCCGGGTGCTTCATAGACTATCCGGCCTTTCAGGCCGACCGTCGTGTCCCCGGTATAAATGCCCCGGCCCACGCCATAGTCACCGAACCGTCGATTCAAATCCGCCAGTAACTGCGGCCCGTTGTGTGCAACGCCATCGAGCGCAACGGCCTCACCTTTGGAAAATGTAATGTTGATCCGCAACGCTTCAGCGGGCCAGTCTTGTGGTGCGCTGGTCAGAAGGCGTGCGCCATCACCGGGTTCCAGCCAGTCATCTATTTCCGCGCCGGACATCGTAACGCCCAGCAGGTTTTCATTGATCGTATACCGATCGGTTTTGTCCGGGACCTCGTGCCCCAGTTCTGTCAGCTTTTGTTTTTCGTACTCACGGACATTCAGTCCCTTTTTCTGAATCGCCCGTATCGGTGCCACGATTTCGTAATCACCCAGTGTCCGCACGGTCAGGTCAAAACGCACCTGGTCGTTACCCATGCCGGTGCATCCATGTGCAAAATACTTTGTGCCCAACGAATCACACAGGGCCAGCGACGCTTTTACAATGACGTAGCGATCCGAACACAGCAACGGGTACTGCGCCTGGTACCACCCACCGGAATGTATCAGCGGGACCAGGACCTCATTCCACACAGCGTGTGATGCATCAAAACTATGATGCTTAACCGCGCCGAGAGAGAGCGCGCGCTGTTCTATAGACTCTACTTCTTCAGAGCTGACCCCGCCGGTATCGACAAACAGTGTGTGCACGTCAAACCCTTGCTCACGCAGCCATGGCACACAAAAACTGGTATCCAGGCCACCTGAAAATGCCAATACAACGGGTTTATTTTTCATGACAGCTTATCCTGCGTTGACTATTGATTTAGTAATGTCGTCATCAGTGCTTTTTGCACATGCAGACGGTTTTCAGCCTCATCGATCGCGATGCAGTAATCCGCGTCCATCACCACATCCGTTGCTTTTACGTTACGCCGCAACGGCAGGCAATGACTAAAGCGTGCCTTGTTGGTAAGAGCCATCTTCTTTTCATCTACAATAAAGTGCTGGCAGGCGTCGCGTATCGGTTTTTCCTCTTCCCAGCGCCCAAAGTATGGCAGTGCGCCCCAGCTTTTAGCGTAAACCATTTCCGCGTTGGCATAAGCTGACTCGATGTCATGTGACACCGTAAGCTGATGACCCGCAGCTGCCGAATAGTCCTGTGCAGCTTCCATGAATCGTGCATCCAGCAGGTAGTCTTCGCTGGGACACAGCAGGGTGACATCCATACCCATCTTGGTTGCAATCATTAACGCGGAATTGGCGACCGCGGTATTGAGGGGGCGTGGATGATACGTCCAGGTCAGGACAAACTTGCGATTTTCCAGATTGCCAAACTGCTCCTGCATCGTCATCGCCAGCGCCAGTTCCTGGCACGGATGCACAATGGTCTCCATGTTGATGACTGGCACCGATGCATGTTCTGCAAACGCATTGATTACCTTATCTTCCCGATCGAGCTCCCAGTTTTGAAACGCGGGGAAACAGCGTACCGCTATCAGGTCACAATATCGGGATAACACCTGCGCCGCCTCCGCGACGTGTTCCTCCGCAGTACCATCCATGACTGCACCAAAATCATACGCCAGCGGCCACGCATCCTTACCCGGATTCAGCACGATCGCTTTACCCCCAAGCTGCCAGGCACCAATTTCGAACGAAGTACGTGTCCGCAGGGAGTTGTTGAAAAATACGAGGGCAATGCTTTTGCCCTGCATGGTCGTCTGCAGCGGTTGCCGCTTCAGTTGTGTGGCAACCTCCAGCATTTGTGCAATTTCCACACCGGACCAATCTTCTGTCGAGAGAAAATGTCTCATCCGTCAAACCCTTAAACCGTTTTATACAGTGCAAAAAAAAACCCGGCCATCACGGCCGGGTTCAAAGCGACTTGCCTAAGCGCGCTACCCAACCGCGGATTGGTCTCCGCAATTACGCCGTGCTGAAGGGCGGGGGAACTCTATTGGTACACGCGCTAATAGCATTGCTGCCTCTTTCTCATCGTGATCGGGAAATTTAACGACCACACCTGAGAGTTACACGTAACCGCCCGTATCGCAATAATTGCTTATGAAACCGTAACTAAACCGAGTCTACAATAATAGGATTGAGGGTTTTTCACATTGTGGAAAGTACGCGGTTGCGGGTTGGTTTCAGTTGCATCCGTTGCATTGCGGTGCATCATTACATTATGGTTTTGGGGTATCCTTGTTTGGATAGCGCCACGGCAGACCGCCTTGTGGCTTTTAGTACGCATGACTACCCCCACAGAGCCCGTTCGGGCGCCTGACGGAGGCCGTGACGATTATAGAGAATGGCTTATATAACAGCGAGTTCGAGAAGGACAGCTGCGGCTTTGGTCTGATCGCGAATATTCGCGATGAGCCGGGGCATGGCATCGTGACCGCGGCGATCGGTGCGTTGCGGCGACTGACTCATCGGGGCGCGGTCGCTGCGGATGGCAAAACCGGCGACGGTTGTGGGCTGCTGCTGCGCGCGCCACAAAGCTTTCTGCGCACCATCGCTGCTGAGCAGTCGATCGAGTTGGGCGACCTGTTTGCGACCGGGGCCGTCTTTCTGCCGACCGCTGACGGTCTTTCCGAACCCTCCCGGGCACGTATCGAGTCGGAAATCCGTGCTACCGGGCTGACGCCAGCCGGTTGGCGCAAAGTGCCGGTGAATGCGGATGTTTGCGGAGCAGAGGCCTTGCGGACGCTGCCGGCGATTGAGCACATTTTCGTGAATGCCCCGGAGGGTCTCACTGCTGCCGAGTTCGAGCGTCGGTTGTTTATTGCCAGGCGCCGTGTCGAAGTACAAAACGAACAACAGGATGACCTTACCTATATTGCGAGCCTGTCGCACCAGTCCCTGTCGTATAAAGCGATGGTCATGCCGGAGTTTCTCGATCTTTTTTATCCTGATTTGCAGGATGAGCGGCTGACCACATCGGTCTGTATTTTTCATCAGCGTTTCTCGACCAACACGCTGCCGCAATGGAAGCTGGCACAGCCTTTTCGGATGCTCGCACACAACGGTGAAATCAATACCATCGCAGGTAACCGCAACTGGGCGCGCGCCAGGCGCACGCTGTTCACCTCGAAACTGGTTCCGGAAATGAACGAGTTTGATTCCCTCGTTTCCATGCAGGGGTCCGACTCTGCATCCCTGGACAACATGCTGGAAGTACTGGTGATGGGTGGCATGGATGTCCTGCAGGCAATGCGCCTGCTGATTCCACCTGCCTGGCAAACCGTTGACGCGATGGATCCGGATGTGCGGGCATTTTACGAGTTTTTCGCGCCACACATCGAACCCTGGGATGGTCCGGCCGGCATTGTGCTCACGCACGACAGATATGCCGCCTGCATTCTTGATCGTAACGGCCTGCGCCCGGCGCGCTACACGCTGACCAGTGACGACATTATTACCATTGCGTCAGAAACCGGGGTCAACGAGTATCCCGCCGAACAGATCGTCACCAAGGGCAAGCTGGGCCCAGGCGACATGATTGCCGTGGATCTGGAGACCGGGAGCATTTTGGAAAACTCCCACATCGAAGCCTTGCTCAGTGCGCGGGCACCCTACAAAGCCTGGCTGAAAGATGGCGTGCGCTACCTCGATACGGAGCTGGTCGATGTGCGTCTGACCACTGAACCCATGGACGAACTGACCATGGCCGTTTACAAAAAAATGTTCGGGATCAGCTACGAAGAACGCAACGAGGTTATCCGGGTACTCGCCGAAGCACAGCGTGAGGCCGTGGGGTCGATGGGCGACGATGCGCCCATTGCGGTGATGTCGCAACGCGCACGGTCCGTGTATGACTATTTTCGACAGCAATTTGCACAGGTGACCAACCCGCCGATTGATCCATTGCGTGAAAGTATCGTGATGTCATTGCAGGTACAGGTGGGTAAAGAAATAAACGTTTTTGATCCGCAGCCGGAACACGCTGAACTCATCGTGCTTAATTCGCCGGTGTTATCTCAACGTAAACTCCGCCAACTGGTGTCAAGCGACGGTATGGGTATCGGACATCAGATGATCAACCTGAACCGGCCCATCGGTCAGACCTGGCCGGAAGCGCTTGATGCGATCTGTGACGATGCGGTGACCGCAGTAAAAAACGGCAAACTCATCATTTTGTTGAGCGACCGCTATCTGCAGGAGGACCTGGTTCCGGTACACGCCTTGCTGGCTACTTCGGCAGTGCACCACCGGCTGGTGGCCGAGGGTCTGCGCTGCGAATGCAACATTATTGTGGAGACAGGGACTGCCCGGGACCCGCATCATTTTGCGTGTCTGATCGGTTATGGCGCTACCGCCGTGTACCCGTACATGGTGTATCAGACGCTGACGGAAATGGTGCGTACCGGCGAAGTGCATCACGACCTGACACGCAGTCAGTTAGGGCGCAGCTATCGGCGAGGCATTCGCAAGGGTCTTTTAAAGATCATGTCGAAAATGGGGATATCGACCATTGCCAGCTACCGCGGTGCCCACCTGTTTGAAATCGTTGGTTTGAATCAGCGTGTCGTCAACCGCTGCTTTCCGGGTTCTGTCAGCCGCATTCAGGGGGCGGCTTTTCAGGATCTCGAAGAAGACCAGTTGTCTCTGGCACGCAAGGCATGGGATGTCACAATACCGATTGAGCATGGCGGCTTGCTAAAGCACGTTTTCGGTGGCGAGTATCACATGTATAACGCGGAGGTCATCGGTTCCCTGCAACGCGCTGTCGTGACCAATGATCCGGACGACTACGCTATTTATGCGCAACTGGTCAACGAGCGTCCTGCATCGACGTTGCGTGATCTGCTGGCGATCAACTACCCGGATCAGCCTGTTGATATTGACCAGGTCGAGGCCATTGAAGCCATCACTCCCCGGTTTGATTGTGCGGGCATGTCGTTAGGTGCCCTGTCTCCGGAAGCACATGAGGCGCTGGCCATCGCCATGAACCGACTGAATGCGCGTTCTAATTCCGGCGAGGGGGGCGAGGACAAGGCCCGGTACAATACCGAGAAAAGATCCAAGATCAAGCAAGTGGCTTCCGGCAGGTTCGGAGTGACGCCGGCATATCTTGTCAGCGCGGAGGTTATTCAGATCAAGATGGCGCAGGGCGCAAAACCCGGCGAAGGCGGCCAGCTGCCGGGTCACAAAGTGGATGAAACCATCGCGCGGCTGCGCTTCGCCAAACCCGGGGTCGGATTGATTTCACCCCCGCCGCATCACGATATCTATTCAATCGAGGATCTGGCACAGCTGATTTTTGATCTGAAACAGGTCAACCCTACTGCACTGATTTCCGTAAAGCTGGTATCGGCGCCGGGTGTCGGTACCATCGCCGCTGGCGTCGCCAAGGCCTACGCCGATCTCATCACCATATCGGGACACGACGGTGGCACCGGCGCCAGTCCGCTGACCTCGGTAAAATATGCCGGCAGTCCATGGGAAATTGGCCTTGCCGAAGCACACCAGACGCTGCGCCTGCATGACCTGCGGGGCAAAGTACAGTTACAGGCCGATGGTGGGCTCAAAACCGGGTTGGATGTTGTCAAAGCGGCATTACTGGGAGCGGAGAGCTTTGGTTTCGGTACGGCACCCCTGATTGCACTGGGCTGCAAATACCTGCGCATTTGTCACCTGAACAATTGTGCCACCGGTGTGGCAACACAAAACGAAACTCTGCGGAAGAAACATTTTGTCGGCCTGCCGGACATGGTCATCAACTATTTCCGGTTTGTCGCCGCAGAAGTGCGTCAGATTCTTGCAAAGCTGGGTGTGCATTCGTTAGCAGAAATCATCGGACGCGTCGATTTGCTCGAGGAGCTCGACGGCATCACGGCCAAACAGGCGCGGCTTGATCTGTCGCCACTACTGTCGGACGGCGGTGCATTGGCTTCGACAACGCATACGTGCACCGTGGATTCCAACCAGCCGTTTGACAAGGGCGAACTTGCCGAAAGAATGGTTGAAGACATTGGACCTGCAATCGATGGCAAAACCGGCGGTACCTATCATTACGAAGTGCGCAACAACAACCGCTCAATTGGTGCTCGCCTGTCGGGTGAAATCGCCCGCGTACACGATGACTACGGGATGTCAGACAAACCGGTCACGTTGCAGTTGACCGGCTCGGCCGGGCAAAGCCTCGGTGCCTGGAATGCCGGCGGGCTCAACATCTTTTTGGAAGGTGATGCCAACGACTATGTGGGCAAAGGTATGGCGGGCGGAAAAATTGTAGTGCGCCCCCCACGGGACGCCATTTTTAAATCCCAGGACACCGTCATTCTTGGCAATACGTGTCTGTATGGTGCAACCGGCGGCGAGCTTTACGCGGCGGGTCGGGTTGGTGAGCGCTTTGCGGTCAGAAACTCCGGTGCAACCACGGTTGTGGAAGGTGCTGGCGACCATTGCTGTGAATACATGACGGGTGGCGTGGTCGTGGTGCTGGGTGAGACCGGAATCAATTTTGGTGCGGGCATGACCAACGGCTTTGCATACGTGCTCGATATGCGTCGCGACTTTGTTGACCGGTACAATCATGAGCTGATTGACATCCACCGCATTACCCAGGAACGAATGGAGGCCCACTTGCACCATCTACACGGTTTGATTGCTGTTCACCAGGAACAAACGGGCAGCGCATGGGCCAGTCACATACTGGATGATTTCAGAACCTATTTACCCCTGTTTTGGCTGATCAAACCCAAAGCTACTGACATCAGCCAATTACTGGAGTCACTGCGCCGCGCGGCGTAGTGTTGTTATGGCACGAAATCCTCTGCAGTTTCTCGATATCCCGCGGCACGATCCGGAAAAGTCACCGGTAGCCGAGCGTGTTCATCATTTTCGCGAAATCTATGGTCATTATGATCAACGCAACGCCGGAGAACAGGCCGGCCGCTGCATTTCCTGTGGCGT
>JABDLQ010000046.1 GCA_013002925.1 Gammaproteobacteria bacterium
CGGGAGAGCTGGAATCCCTGCTCGATTTGTACGCGCAACGTCACGACGCGGATGCTGCCAACTCGGTATTTCATGCGCTATTGCGAGGTCTGAAACCGCTTGGCGCCAAAGGGCAGGGCAGGCATCCTCTGTATTTCTGGGCCAGTTTATTTCGGGACATTCTAAATGCCGCTGGCTGGCCCGGAGATTTCCCGCTCAACGTTATTGAATTGCAGGCTGTTGAAAAATTCAGAAACCTGTTTGATGAATTGGCGGCGTTGGATTTTCTGGTGCCGGTATGTGACGCCGGGCAAGCATTGGGGCAGCTGGGGCGAATTATTCGCAGTACCAGTTTCCGACCCGTTTTGCCGGAAACGCCGGTGCAGATCATGCAGCCGGAAAACGCTTTTGGATTGCGATTTGATCAGACCTGGGTTGCAGGATGGCACAGCCAGAACTGGCCGCAAGCTCCCCGGTCAAACCCGTTTTTGCCGATTGAATGGCAGCGTCAATACGGTCTACCTGGAAGCTCAGGGGAATTACAGTTACAGCATGCCATTTCTTTGACCGAAGACCTGTGCGGATCGGCCGAGCAGGTCGTATTCTCACATCCGCAATCCAGCAACGAAGAACCACTGGCAGAATCACCACTGATCAGATCCGTTCCGGCTCCTTTACAGTCCGATGTCGCTAGTGCTGAGGTGACAGACTATTGCGAAGTCATCAGGGCAGCAACGGATCTGGAGGAATTTGACGATAGCCAGGGCCCGCAATTGGAAGACGTAAATTTTGCGCGGGGTGGAAGCACGATCTTCAAGCTGCAGTCGCAGTGTCCGTTCAAGGCCTTCGCGGAATTGCGTTTGGGTGCACAGCGCTGGAATGTACCGCGCCCTGGCGTAAGTGCGATGGACCGAGGCAATCATTTGCATAAAGCCATGGAGTTTGTGTGGGTCAAGATTGAAAACTCCGAAATGTTGGCCAAGGTGATCTCGACCGAGCACCTTGAGGTGCAGGTCTACCAGGAAGTCGAATTGGCCCTGGATTACCAGGACCGCAAACGGCTGCGCAAATTATCCACTGAAATGCGCAATCTGGAACAGCAACGTCTGGTGCGGCAGGTACGCGAAATTCTGGCAATGGAAGCGGACCGACCGCCGTTCGAAGTGATCAGTCATGAAGAGCAACGCAAGCTGCATTTAGGTGGCCTCAGCATCGACGTGCGGATTGACCGCGTGGATCATGTCAAAGACAAAGGTCTGGTGCTGATTGATTATAAACTCGGTGAAAGCACGCCAGCTCTGTGGAACCAGCCGCGCATGGAAGAACCACAGCTGCCCTTGTATGCGCAGGCATATGAAGAGGAAGTTGCAGCAATCGCATTTATGAACGGCAAATCCGGCGCAATCGGGATGCGCGGGCTGGGCAACGCCACTGATATTGCAAAAGGGGTGGGTGTCTACGAGTTGTCGACGATGGGCAAACGCGAAGGTCGCGACTGGCCCGGGCAACTGGCCGCCTGGAAAGAAGAGCTCGAGAAGACGGCCGGCAGTTACATTGCGGGTGAGGCGCGCGTCGATCCGGTCAGCCCGAATACCTGCCGCTATTGCGACCTGAAAACCTTATGTCGCGTCAGCCTGCGGCGGATGAAAGGTGGTACGGCATATGAATGACATCAGCATTCCTGTTGATGATGAGGCGCGCCGCCAGGCACTGGACGTCAGCCGTTCATTTATTGTGCAAGCGCCCGCAGGGTCAGGTAAAACCGAACTGCTGACCCAGCGTTTTCTGGCGTTGCTGGCGCTGGTGGACCACCCGGAGGAGGTCTGGGCGGTGACCTTTACGCGCAAGGCTGCGGCAGAGATGCGCCGCCGAATATCCGCGGCACTTGAGAACGCCGATGCAGAAGAACCTGGCGAGCCGCACCTTCAGCGCACCTGGAAGCTGAGTAAAGCAGTCGCCGTGCGTGATCAGGAGCTGGGCTGGGACCTGGCAATCAATCCCGGACGCCTGCAGGTGTTCACAATCGATGGACTATGCTCAAAACTGGTGAGACAGATGCCAGTGCTTTCGGGCTTCGGCTCAGTACCGGCGATTGCAAACTTTCCCGAGCGGCTCTATGGTCTTGCTGCACGCAGAACATTGCAAAGTCTGCATGACGGTGGCGAACCGGCCGAACATGCACACACATTGTTATCCCATCTCGATAACAATACCGAGCAAGCCGAACAACTGCTCGCAAAAATGCTCGCAAATCGTGACCGCTGGTTACCCCATGTCGCCGGTCGTGATCGTCCGGAGCTTGCAAGAGAAGCTCTCGAGGCCGCACTGAAAGCATCGGTTAGCAAACAACTCGCCCGACTTGATCGGGGCTTACCCGACAACCTTGCGGACGAAATTATTGATGTCGTCGAATACGCTGCCGATAATGAACTGCCGGAAAACTCAGCTATATTGCACTGTCGTGGCATGGATGCGCTGCCCCGGGCACAGGCGGAGCAGCTCGATCAGTGGCTCGGAATTCGCGAGGTTTTGTTGACCCAAAAGGGCGGTCTTAGAAAAACTTTTACAAAAAACCAGGGTTTCCCTCCCGAAGGTACAGCGCGCACTATTGACGAGAAAGCATTACGCGTGGAAATGAAGCATCGTGCTCGCGATCTGGCTGAAAATTTAAGCACATGCGAACAGTTTGTCACCGCACTCGCTGAGGTGAGCCTGCTGCCAGCTACGCGTTATCGGACCGATCAATGGCAGGTGTTTCTTGCGTTGCAGAATCTGTTGCAATTGGCGGTCGCCCATCTGATGGTTTTATTTCAGGAAACCAGCGAGGTGGACTACACCGAAATTGCGCACCGTGCATTGACAGCGCTCGGGTCTGCAGAAAGCCCGAGCGAGTTAGCCCTGCATCTGGATTATCGATTAAAACATTTATTGGTTGACGAGTTTCAGGATACGGCACGATCCCAGTTTGATCTTATCGAGGGTCTGGTGAATGGCTGGCAACCGGATGACGGACGAACGTTGTTTCTGGTCGGGGATCCGATGCAGTCGATTTACCGTTTCAGGGAGGCAAATGTCGGGCTGTTTTTGCAAGCCAGGGATCACGGCCTGGCGGATGTACGGCCAGAATTTTTGCGCTTACAGTGTAATTTTCGATCGCAACCGCAGATCGTCTCATGGAGTAACGAGGCCTTCACTTACGCCTTTCCCGAGACCGATGATATCGACACCGGAGCTGTTCGATTTTCAGAGGCCGTGGCAGCAGTAGAGGAATCGGACGCAATCGAAGGTGTATCACTACATGGACTACCGGTGAAATCGCCAATGCTGGAAGCGGAGCAGGTGGCAACGTTGGTGCGACGCTACCAGGCGGAATCGCCAGACAGCTCCATCGCCATTTTAGTCCGCGCGCGAACTCATTTGGCCGAGATTCTGCCGCTGTTAAGAAACAGTGGGATACGTTACCGGGCGGTTGATCTGGAGGATTTGCGCGAACAACCGGTGGTTCGTGATTTGTTTGCTCTGACCCGCGCCTTGCTGCATCTTGGTGATCGCACCGCCTGGCTATCGGTATTGCGCGCCCCCTGGTGCGGCCTCACGCTGGATGATCTGCATGCACTCGCGGCAAATAATGAAGACCTGACCATTTGGGAACTGATCATCAACGAGGCGCGGCGCGAACCATTAAGCAACGACGGTCAAATCCGACTGGTCAGAACGAAAATGGTGTTGGCGAAGTCTCTGGGCGAACGCGGTCGGCGCTCATTACGTCGGTGGGTCGAGGGCACCTGGATCGCATTGGGTGGTCCGGCCTGTGTGTTTAACCCCGGCGAAGGACGTAACGCTGAAGCATTTTTCGCACTGCTGGAACAGGCCGAGGCGGATGGTTTTGCCGATGATGTGGATTACTTAAACGCCGTTATCGACAAGCTAAAGGCTGTGGACGACACGCAATCGGAATCGCAAGTGCAAGTGATGACCATTCACAAGGCCAAAGGCCTGCAGTTTGATATCGTGATCGTACCGGGACTTGAGCGGTCTCCTGCACGCAGTGATCCGGCACTTTTAAAATGGCTTGAAAGCAGTGGCTCCGGGGGTCAGCGGCGGCTTATCATCGCACCGATTTCGGAACCGGGGCGCAAAGACTCAATCTATCGTCACATCGCCAGAATTGATGACACGATGACGCTTCATGAAGGGCTGAGACTGCTGTACGTGGCGGCGACCCGGGCACGCCATGCGCTGCATCTATTCGCAGGCCTCCCGGAAAATGCACACAATGATCCGACACGTACCCCGATCGCCGGAAGTTTTCTCGCTTACCTGTGGCCGGTAGTACGGGAACAACTGCTGGCAGCCAGTACCGATATTGAAGATGAAGAGGCAACGATGGCACGGCCACTGCTGGATCCGGGGATTCGGCATTTATATCGTTTTCCGTCTGCATGGATGCTCCCGACGTCCCCGCAGCCAAAACCCTGGCGTTCGCAGATGGCGCTCACTGAAAGTACCGACAAAGTGGAATTTAGCTGGGCCAGCGAGGTTGCCCGCCACGTAGGCACTGTCGTGCACCGGGTGTTACAACAAATAGCTGATGTCGGTCTGGATTCCTGGTCGGCGCAGAAACTGGACACACTGAATGACTACCTCGTGCAAATGCTGCGCATGCTGGGTGTGCCACAAGCCGAACTGGCAGACGCCGCGCAGCGCTGTGAGGCAGCCATTCAAAACACCATTGGCGATGAGCGAGGCCAATGGATTCTCCATCGACACGACGACGCGCAAAATGAATACGAACTTTCAGGGTGGCTGGACAAACAGGCGCAAAATGTGATTCTGGATCGTACGTTTATCGCTGATGGTTATCGCTGGATTATTGATTACAAGACCGGGTCCCACGAGGGCGGCACCGTGGATGCTTTTCTGGATACTGAATTCGAGCGCTATCAACACCAGTTGGAAAAATATGCGCGGGTGATGATTCGCATCGACACACGCCCCATCAAGCTGGGTTTGTATTTTCCCATGCTGAAAGGGTGGCGGGAATGGAGTTATCGACCGGTATAGATCGAACCTGAACTGCTGACTGCATAATTACCATCGGGATCACGTTGGGCTCCGATCATGGGTAACGAATCAACGACTTCAGGGGATGTGTCTGCAGTAGGCTGGATAACTGCATCAAATTGATACGCGCCTGCGCTTGTGATGGTCACGGCACCGTCGAGTTTGAAAATTGCATCCACATCTTTGATGATGCCCCGTATTTGTTCGTTCTGGTTATCCGGAAACTCAATTTCAAAGGTGCCCAGCAACGTGGATGTGATCATGTCACTCAGTTCTGCCAGCGTCACATTGCCAGTAATTTCGCTCAACTGACCGGACTTCCAGGACAGACGTTCCAGAATAATGCCCATTTTGCCGTTAACCAGGAAGGGCTGGCCAATCGCGATGCCCAGGCTTTCCAGATCGACAACTGCGCGGATGTTTTTTGCGACACCGGTCTGCCCGAAAAAACTGTTGGCGATCTCGCCGCGTATCTGTCCACCCGGTATTTTTGCTTCCAGAGAGGCGCCAGCCTTAAAAGTTAAGAATGCGAGCGGTTTGACCACCCAACTCACATCATGCAACGGCATCTGATCCATCGTAATACGTTCCGCAGAACCCCGCCATACCGTGCCATTCACGCCGCTGGCTGTGACGTTGTCAGGTGCAATCCATCGAAACAGAAGACTTGCAGGGGCTGTGATCACGGCCAGTAAAAGATAGGCAACTGCACCCAGCGCCACCCAGCGTAGTGGTTGACTTAACTTCATTACGGAACGGCTTTTTGCACTGTAACTGTAGCTTTGGCGACACCCGGTTGGTCATCGTCGTTATGCGTGAAGTTGGCACTGGCTACCATCACGTTGTATTGCTTGTGTAAATCGCCAAACCAGGTGACCAGTTGATTAAAGGAGGATTGTTCAAACTGGACCCGTAGCTGGTCACTGCCAACGGTCTGGTTGCCGCTGGTTTTCAGCTGATATTGATTTGTTGTGCGATCGACAATCGCAATCAGCGTATCGCCACCTGGCGGTATGGCGCGAGTGTTGCTTTGCTGTCCCAGCCGCGGAGCCATTTTTTTCATCCAGGCTAAATCCTGTTCGGCCTTGGCTACTTTGGCGCGATACTCACGGGCGCCGCTGAACAGTGGCTCGATCAAAAGAAAATAGATCATGGCAATGATCATCAGGCCGCCCATAGCGCTGACCAGGAATCGCTCCCGCTCTGCAAGTGAATCCCACCATTCGTTCATGGCTGGTTCCCCTGAATACTCATACGACCGACCACTGCATCCCCATCTGGTTTTGTCGATTGCAGACTCGCCGACCAGTTGTCCTGCTCGGTAATACTATTCGTCAAACTGTCCAGTGTTTGAACATTGGGAGCGGTGATTTCCAGATCGAGGTTCCCGGGCCGATAGTTCAGCCGGCTGACACTCAATCCGGCATTCTCACCAGCCGCCTGCGACACAATTTCCAGCATCTCGATAAATTCGGAGCTGCCTGCTGCACCGCCGACCTGTGACGCCCGCGCTGCCTCGCGAAACACCGCCAGCGGTCGGGTAATTTGCGGCCGTTGCGGAAATGTATTTTTGGCAAGTTCCAACATTGCGGTATTGATTTCCGCATAGCGATTTTTCATGCTGTGAAGTTCAAGCGCTTTGTAACCGATGGTTACAGCCAATAATACCGCTACTGCCGTCGCGGCATACCGCCACGGTTCGAGCAGCTTTTCAAAGTTTGTTGAAGGAGCATAAGCGCCTTGCAGTAAGTTGGGGTGATCCGGATGAAGCGCCATGACTCCCAGTTTTGATAATGCGCCATGTGGTAAACGCCTAAATTCCGTGTTGGGAAACTCCTGGTGCAAATCGGCAATCGCCTGCTCGCCACTGACACCACTGCTATCATCAATATAGACGGTCACCGGGAGGTGATGGTCATCCGTGGATGATGCATCAGCGTCGCTTCTGCTATTGAAGCTTGCCAGTTGAATGGCCGCTCCGAGGGATTCCGGGTCCATCAGGACCGCGTTGCCGTCAGGTGTGCGAATTATGGCTTCTGATTCTTCGAGCAGCACCGTGCAGCCGCCGTCGATCGACGGGAGAGTCAGTACTTCGGGAATAATTTTTGCGGGATGCAGGTCGTGATCAGCCAGCGTCAGGAGCAGGGCATCGAGTTCATCGCGACGGACCACCGCGACCGGGAAGCGCCCCGCGCTGTCCCGGGGGCCCACTGCAAAATGAGTGTCGTCGATATCACCGATGAGCAGGTCTTCCAGTTCAAACGGCAATGCCTGCAACAACTTTTGAGGGTTTTTCAACGGTAAGTTGCTGGAGGTGACCAGGCACATTGCAGCCGGCAACAATACAATGAGCTGCCGATTGTCCGCCAACTGCCGGGCAGAGTGCAGATCACCGAAACTGACGTCGCCGATGCGCGTGCCATTACCATCCACAACAACCCAGCTATGGTGTTGGGTAGAGGAAGAATTGACACGCAGGACTAATGATTCTGGCATGGTAGTTTCTTTTGTTAAAGTGCTATTCGTAACCGGTGCGGCGTAGCCGTGTCGTAACGGCGGAACTGCGCTTGTCGCGCTCCAAAAGACTGTACATGCTGAATTGCGTGCTGCCAAGTGCAACCACCGACTTTATCGCAAAGTACTCAGTATCTACAGCCGCATATAACAGCGCCTCGACCGGCACAAAAGACTCCAGTTCCTGCAAAGTTGTAAACGGTTGACCAGCCCGGTTTTCAGTGATGATCTGAGCATCGAACAGGGTGATCTCGTCGGAGAGGCTGGCGATCACTAATTCACTGGCCGTGTTCAAATTAATTTTCGTGCCTCTTGGCAGCGCAGTGACGTATGGCTTCAGGGCCTCGTAAATCTCTGCATCGAACCCGTTAATCGCACGAATCTCCGAGGCATCGCTCAAAAATACATTGGCCGTACGATAGGCCGGTTCAAGACCGGTATACAGATCATCCTCTGCGCCATCCGGGAACGTGACATCGACGTTTGCGTCAATCCAGTCAACGACTGCATCAGCAATCTGGGGATTGATCTCCAACGAGATCAACAGGCGCACGAATATGTCAAACCACGCCTGGTGTTTCTGGCCGCTTGGAGTCACCAGATTATTAAGGTTAAATCGCCCCTGAAGATCCTCTACGCTGCCAGAGAGCTGTCCCCCGTCTATCGGCAGTGGCGGCAGTGCAATCGCCCAGACTTCGTCCAGCGAATCTGACTGGCTTTCCTCTAAATCGGTAATCAGGGTATCGGCTGCCCAGGCTTCGGCCCCCAGTGCATAGAGTTGCGCCTGATCCATGTAGCTCAGGTTGCGGGTTCGATGCATCTGCAGATTCGAAGACCACAGGAGGTTAGCCGCGATCGTTACGCCAATCGTCATGACCATCATCGCGGCAATCAGCGCCACTCCTTTTTGTGAGTGCAGAGGCATCATCCAGCCACCTCGATTACCCGCCGAATGACGCCGATATCTTCAAACTCAATGGTTACTTCAACCGCTTTGGGCAACGTCCGCGGTGATTCACTTTCCGGTCGTGGCCACGAATCCTGCCACTCCAGCTGCGTATCCATAAATCGCACGCCGATTGAGTACACACCATCCAGCAATTTTCGTCGTATTGGCACCGAACCCTGGGTGCGGTCGAGCACCAGCCACTGGTTGCGATACAAAATATCGTCTTCTATTTCGTACCCGATGCGCTGCTGCCTGCTGCGTTGTAAATTCAGCGGGTTGTTATATCCTCCGACCGTGATTTCGATGCCGTTATCACTGTCTGCTGTCATAAGTGCCGGCAGCGAACCCTGACCAATCAGATCACGAACCGGACGCGGTTGCGCCTGGGCAATGTCCTGCGTGATCAGGCGCACGGCCAGTTGCACTGACTGAAAGCGATCAAAGCGTTGTTCAATGCGCTGCCGGTCCTGTGCGGCCTGCGTAATCGTCGTGTAGGCCATCACCAGTATCATTGCGGTGATGAACGAGGCGACCAGTACCTCAATCAGCGTAAAACCGCGGTTCTTGGCGATATTCATCGGTTGGGCTGAACCTGGTTGTCGCGGATATCGAACGGAGTTCGCGACGGGCGATCGATGGTTACCCCGGGGGCGGTTAGACTGTTGGGATCTTGCAATTCTTCGTCTGGAAGGCCTGCCCAGGGCCGCAAATTTGCATTGGGATTGTTCGTGCCAAGAAATGCAGACATTTCATACAGCACTTCATCGGGTCGTTCACTGGATGCCACCGATACGTCAACCCGTCGTAGTCCTTCAACCGGAGTATTCTTGATATCCATGTCCCAGCGAAATTGCTGGCCGGCCATATCTTCGTCACCATCCGAGCTTCCGGTCGCCGGTAAGCCGGGTTTGAGTCGCAGTTCTGTTATGGCATTCATCGCCACCCACCGGCCGTAAGTTGATTGCTGAGTGCGGCTCGCAATCTTGGCGGCTAACGATACTTTGGTGGTTACCGCAACCAGTGCCAGCGCCACGATGAACATCGCAATCAGGGCTTCGATCAGGGTAAATCCGCGCATACGCTGATAACGCCTGCCCCGTGAGTAATCAGAGGCCAAATTCATGACGAATGACCTCACGTTCCCCTTCGGGAGTTGCGTGTAATTGCAGTGCCGCCGTAACCCCTTCGGCCTCAAAATAAATATCGAACGGTGTAATTTCCCCGCTCGATAGCAATAAGATCTGGGGGGTTGGGATGATCTGTTCTTCGTCCGCATCATCCTCCGGATTCTCGTCCGGGTCCTCCTCGGGATCCGGCCAGGTCACCGAACTTTCCTCGACGCTGATGTCCATGCGAATTTTCCCGGGTAACGTCCGCGTGCGAAACAGTTTTTCCGTTTCCATGCTCAGCCACCGTTGCTGCAATTGATCAAACATATAAAAACTGTAGCTGTCAGGATCAACGGAGATGCCGAGATCACGTCCCTGTAAAAGAGCCTCTTCGGATGCCAGTCGCACGAGTGCGTTCATGCGCCGTACCTCTTCGGCCATGCGTTTCTCAGGATTCAGATTCAGGCGCAGCGCAATAGACGTAGTAATGACCGCAATCAGAATCAGTACGACCAGTACTTCGATCAGAGTCATACCCGATTGCGGCAACTTGGATTGCATTTTTATGTCAGCCGAAGTGTGTGCGGGCAGAGGTCTTATTCATCGGAACTGTAGAAATCAGCATCTGGACCTTCGCCACCGGGCGTACCGTCCCGACCCAGTGTATAGACTTCGTATGGTTCGCCGGATTGTCCCGGAGACCGATACAGATAGTCACGCTGCCAGGGGTCTTTGATGCTTTTCTTTTTCAGATAACCACCGGCCGGATAGTTGCCTGTGCCGCCGCTTGGCGGAGTGAAAAGAGCCTGCAGACCCTGGTCTGTCGTAGGGTAGTTGTAATTGTCCAGTTGATACATGTCCAGAGCGCTGGACAGCGTGCTGATATCAGTCTTGGCTTTTTGAATGCGTGACTGTTCAACCCGATTTAACACGGTCGGAGCAATGAGGGATGCCATGATGCCAAGAATCACGATCACCACCATGATTTCCAGCAGAGTAAAGCCGCCCTGTCTGGGGTGTGTGTTGATATTCGATGAGGCCTTCAATTGCTTGAAACTGGGCTTGCAGAACATCTGATTTTCCTTGTGTAAATGTCGTAACATGTGGCAATTGGATCAGCTTGCCACGAAAAAATTCCCTGCATTTTAACAGAAGAGGCGCATAAACCCTTGAACTGGATCACCGAAAATCAAGGAAAATTGCCCCTGGTCGTTTTTCTCACGGTTGCAGCGCTTGTACTGGCCGCAGGAGGTGAGGACTGGCGGCACCTGCTGCGCTTTGACCGGCTTGCGATAGCTGACGGTGAATGGTGGCGCTGGGTCACGGCGCACCTGGTGCATTCCGGATGGTCACACACAGCCATGAATCTGGCTGGCTTGTGGGTGGTGTGGCTGTTGTTCAGCCAGCGCTTGCGCGGTTGGCCGGGGGTCTTTATTGCAATCGTGTGCATCGGTGTTATGGATGCAGGTTTCTGGTTTCGTGATACACAGCTGGGCTGGTACGTCGGTATGTCAGGGCTGTTACATGGTTTTTTTGCCGCTGGTGCCTGGGATGAGCTATGGAAAGGGATACGCGGCGGTGGCCTACTGGTGCTGGCGGTGGTTGCCAAGCTCCTCTACGAGCAGTTTTTTGGGGCTCTGCCTCTCACAGCCGCGGGCAGCGGCGGACCCGTGTGGGTGAACTCGCATCTGTACGGTGCCTTGGGTGGGTTTCTCGCCGCGACACTGTTAAATTTGAAGACCGCTTTTCGGCCCCGGTGGTCCGCCGAACACACTCACAATGGAGATGCCTGAATGAGCTTTGCAATGATGTTTCCCGGACAGGGTTCCCAATCCGTCGGCATGTTGCAGGAACTGGCAGAAGCCAGCGACATCGTGGGTGCCACCTTTGGCGAGGCCAGTGATGTGCTGGGCTATGATGTGTGGCAACTGGCCTGTGAAGGCCCCGCGGAGGAGCAGGGCCGCACGGCAAAGACGCAGCCGTTAATCCTGACCGCCAGCGTCGCGGTGTGGCGGCTGTGGTGCGCACGATCTGATGCACGCCCGGCAGTAGTAGCGGGACATAGCCTCGGAGAATACAGCGCGCTCGTGTGTGCAGGAGCCCTGGATTTTTCCGAAGCTGTCCAGCTGGTTGCAACGCGCGGAGCCTTGATGCAGCAGGCCGTGCCTCAGGGAAGTGGTGCAATGGCGGCCGTACTGGGGCTGGATGATGATGCGGTGATTGCTGTGTGCACCGACAACTCGGGCGACGGGACGGTCGAAGCGGTGAATTTTAATTCTCCTGGTCAGGTGGTCATCGCCGGAGATCGGCATGCGGTTGAACGGGCTTGTACTGCGGCGAAGGAGGCGGGGGCCCGGCGTGCCCAAATGCTACCGGTCAGTGTGCCGGCACACAGCTCGCTGATGCGCCCGGCCGCTGAAGAATTTGCATCGGTGCTTGCCGGCACGACACTGACGCAGCCGCAGATAGAAGTACTGCATAACGTTGGTGTGGACCAGGTCAGCGATATCCGGGATGCGCTGACGCGCCAGTTGTATCACCCGGTGCCGTGGACTCAAATTGTCCGGACACTGGCGGTTCGGGACATCCGGCTGCTGCTTGAATGTGGTCCGGGCAGGGTGCTGACCGGACTGGCCCGCCGCGTCGATAAATCATTGCAGGGTCTGTCATTGCATACGCCGGAGGCAATGACCAGCGCCATTGAATTGGTAACGTCGTCCACGCAATCAGGAGATCACCCATGAGCCAGCTGCATCTGTCGTTAGAGCACAAAGTCGCTTTGGTAACGGGCGCGAGCCGCGGAATTGGCCAATGCATCGCCGCCACCCTTGGGGCTGCTGGTGCCACCGTGGTCGGCACCGCCACTACGTCGGATGGCGCGGCAAGGATCACACAAAGTCTCGAGGCCGCGGGGGTGCGCGGCAGGGGGGAGTGCCTGGATGTCACAGATCCGGACAATGTTGCGGCGGTGATGAAAAACCTGGCCAATGACGAGCTTCAACCGCTGATTCTGGTCAATAATGCCGGAATCACGCGCGACGGCTTGTTACTGCGCATGAAAGACGACGAATGGCAGCAAATTATTGATACGAATCTATCCGCAGTGTTCCGCCTGTCCCGCGCCTGTCTCAGGGGCATGATGAAAGCCCGTTTCGGGCGTATCATCAACATCGGATCTGTCGTGGGCACAATGGGCAACCCTGGGCAGGCCAACTACGCGGCAGCCAAGGCGGGTGTCATCGGCTTTAGCAAAGCACTGGCCCAGGAAGTTGGTAGCCGCGGAGTTACAGTAAATACAGTTGCTCCAGGCTTTATTCAAACCGATATGACCGCTGCGCTGAATGCCGGCCAGCGCACGGATCTGGAGGCCAAAATTCCTCTGGGGCGGCTTGGAGAACCTGAAGATATCGCGGCCAGCGTAGCATTTCTGGCGTCAGATTTCGGAGCCTATATTACCGGAGAAACCCTTCATGTGAATGGCGGCATGTATATGGCGTGACAGGACAAATCATCGTAGTAGCACATCGCTGGTTAATCTCTTACACTATCGGCGCGGCCAGGTGGCCGGGTAACACGGTTAATCCGAGAGGAAATGGGTAATGAGTATAGAAACACAAGTCATCAAAATCGTGGCGGATCAGTTGGGTATCAAAGAAGATACCATCAAGAATGATTCGTCTTTCGTAGACGATCTTGGTGCTGATTCGCTCGATACAGTGGAATTGGTCATGGCACTCGAAGAAGAGTTCGAATGCGAAATTCCGGATGAAGAAGCTGAAAAAATCACCACGGTGCAACTGGCGATTGATTACATCAGCAATCATCAGGGTTGATGTAGCTTCACCCCATTGATCTCAAAGATATGGCGGCGATTCCGGCGATGTAATCATTGCGGTGTCGTCGCTGTTTTGTTTCCGCGCGCTGAATGTTGGTAAACAGGGCAGGTCAGATGTCAAAACGTCGAGTGGTAATAACAGGACTGGGAACCGTGTCGCCGGTGGGTAACTCGGTGGAAGTGGCATGGCAGAATGTCATTGCAGGACGCAGCGGTATTGGTGCCATACGAAGCTTTGATGTTGAAAAGTTTTCCACCCGGATTGCCGGTGAGGTGCGTGATTTTGACCCCGCTGAGTATCTTGATGCAAAACACATACGCAAGACCGATGGCTTTATCCATTACGGGGTTGCCGCATCGAAACAGGCGTGGGCAGATTCCGGTTTGTCAACCGAGAGCAGCGACGCGAACCGAATAGGGGTTGCGGTCGGAGCAGGTATCGGCGGCATCTCCACCATCGAGGCAAATTACGAAAAGTACCGGGCCTCGGAATCCCCGCGTCGTATCTCACCCTTTTTCATACCTGGCTCCATTATCAATATGGTCTCCGGTCATGTCAGTATCGATCTGGGTCTGCATGGACCCAATTACGCAATTGTCACGGCGTGTACCACAGCAACGCACAACATCGGTTTTGCAGCGCGTGCGATTGCCTACGGCGATGCCGACGCGATGATCGCCGGTGGCTCCGAAATGGCAACGAGTGCATTGGGACTGGGCGGTTTTTGCTCGGCCAAAGCACTGTCAGTGCGCAATGATGAGCCGCATTTAGCCAGTCGACCCTGGGACAAAGACCGCGACGGATTCGTTCTCAGCGATGGTGCCGGGGTCGTCGTCCTGGAAGAGTATGAGCACGCTAAGGCGCGCGGCGCCGACATCTATGCCGAATTGATTGGTTTTGGCATGAGTGGCGATGCCCATCATATTACCGCGCCAGTGGAGGACGGTTCGGGCGCTGCGCTGTGTATGACCAATGCACTCAATGATGCAGCCATAGCACCTGAAAAAGTCGATTATATTAATGCTCATGGGACCTCTACACCGCTGGGTGATCGTGCAGAGACGATGGCGGTGCGCCGCACTTTTGGCAGTGCGGCGGACAAACTGATGGTGAGTTCCACAAAATCCGTGACCGGTCATTTGCTGGGGGCAGCGGGTGGCGTCGAGGCCATTTACAGTATCTTGGCTATCCGTGACCAGGTCGTGCCACCGACGATCAACCTGGATGAAGCGGGCGAGGGTTGTGACCTGGATTACGTGCCCAACACGGCCCGGGAGAGCACAGTCGACGTGGCGATGTCGAACTCCTTTGGATTCGGGGGCACCAACGGTACGCTGGTGTTTGCACGGCTGTAGTCAGCTTACTTTGATAGTGACCCGCCGAACACACCGGACCCCTGCATGTTAGATGTTCATACGCTGATTTACAGATGACTGTGGATTATGCAGACGCGGTGGTTCAGCAGCTTGATCACCGTCCCGACATGGTGGCGCTACACCGTCGCTACCCCCGTCAATATCCGTTTATCCTGGAAAGTGCCGCAGATGGAACACCGCAAGGGCGCTTTGATATCCTGTTTGCGTTTCCCGAAGATGAAATTTCACTGCAGGCCGATCGTCGGGGGTTTGCCGGCAAGCGTGATTTTTTAAACGAACTGGATCGCCAGCTTGAAAATTTTGGGCGCGCCCGGTCCCGCACCGACTCGAGCCAGTTCCTGCCGTTTCGGGGCGGCTGGTTCGTCTATCTTGGCTATGAGCTTGCACAGCAAATAGAACCCACACTGGACTTGCCTTTGCCAACCACGGTGCCGACCGCCTTTGCTGTGCGCATTCCCGTTGCGCTGGTGTACTGTCACACCACGGGGAGCAGCTGGGTGGTTACCGAGCAAGGTTACGAGGCGGCGCACAAAAAGATTCTGCACGACCTTGCCGGACTACGTAGTCACAAGGTAACGCGGCGCGCACTGTTGGAAAACCCGCTGACCGAAGATCCTCCGGAAGATTTTGTTGATGCCGTAAAAAAGGTCAAGCGTCACATCATTGACGGGGATGTGTTTCAGGTCAATCTGTCGCGTGCATGGCGGGGGGAGGTGATTGACAGCTGGCATGATGCGGAAATGTATCGTCGCCTGCGCAGAGCAAACCCCGGACCTTTTGCGGGTCTGGCAGTATGGAACGATCTGGCGATTATCAGTTCATCCCCGGAGCGACTGATTCGACTGGGGGAAGGTCGCATCGAGACCCGGCCCATTGCCGGCACACGGCCACGCGGCGATGCCGAAGCCCTGGATGCGGCCTTATCGCGCGAGCTCATCGGTCATCCCAAGGAGCGCGCTGAGCACGTGATGCTGATTGATCTTGAGCGCAATGACCTCGGGCGCGTGTGTCGACCGGGCTCGGTGAAGGTGGACGAACTCATGGTCATCGAATCCTATGCCCATGTGCACCACATCGTGTCAAATGTTTGCGGTGAGTTGCGCGCAGATGTAACACCCGGTGAAGCAATTCGCGCCACGTTTCCGGGCGGCACGATTACCGGCTGCCCAAAAGTGAGGTGCATGGAAATTATTGCTGCACTCGAGCGTACCCCGCGAGGGCCGTATACCGGATCGATGGGTTACCTCAATCACGATGGATCAGGAGACCTGAATATTCTGATTCGCACGATCGTACGCGCCAAAAGCGCGCTGAGCCTGCGAGCTGGTGCCGGGATCGTCGCTGATTCGGATCCGTACAAAGAGCTTGCCGAAACAGGCTTTAAAGCCAAAGGCCTCATCAAAGCTATAGCGAGTGACACGTGTCATGCAAAATAAACCATCGATACTGGTGAACGGCAGCGCCGCAAGCCATGTGAACATTGCCGATCGTGGCTTGTTGTATGGCGACGGGGTGTTTGAAACCATGGCCTGGACCGGTCATTCAATCCGGTATTTTGACAAGCATCTGGCCAGACTGGAACGGGGGTGCCAGGTACTGGGGCTGCCCATGCCGGCAAAAGCCACTCTAACAAAAGAGATTGGTCTGCTCCCAGATCTGCACGAGCCCTGCATCATTAAAATCATCCTCACGCGCGGCACCGGTGGATTCGGATACACGCCCGCAATTCCTGCCACAACACCGACACGGATTGTACAGCGTTTGTCTACCCCAGAACGGTCGGCTGCCGATACCGAATTACGCTGCGCGGTTCTTGCCATGACGATGGGCGGAAACCGACCATTGGCGGGCATCAAACATCTGAATCGACTGGAACAGGTGCTCGCCGCCAGGGAGGTTGCCACACGGGGGTTGGACGAAGGAATCATCTGCAACGTGGATGGCTTTGTCATGGAAGCGGTCAGCTCGAATCTGCTGGTGGTGTTTGGGGATCGTCTGGTGACGCCGCGTTTAGACGCCGGCGGTGTGCATGGAATACTTCGTGAAGTGCTGATCGAACGGGCACAGGCCCGCGGCATCACGGTGCGCAAGGAATATGTGTACGTTGACACCCTTGCAGAAGCAGATGAAATCATTTTGTGCAATAGTATTCGGGGAGTGCGCGCAGTGAAGCAACTGGATGATGTCATTTTTGCTCAGCGCGACTATTTTCATATGCTGAACGGACTCGTAGAATTCGATTGATCATGAACGTCAGGCCATCACACGCTTACTTATCACCGCGGCACAACGGCCAGCACGGGTTTGCCAAATTGCTGTTGGTGATGGTTATGCTTGCGGCGGTGCTGTGCCTGGGCGCTTATATGCTGTTGCAACGATGGTTGGAGCAACCGGTGCATCAGGAGAGTGCGGCAATCCGCTTTGAGGTCGCCAAAGGAGCGAGCATGAGCGAAGTTGCCTACCAACTCGCGCAGCAAAGCGGGTACGGTACGCCGCAACTTCTGACGTTATTTGCACGCTATCGTGGCGCCGCTACCAGGATTCGTGCCGGAGAATACGACATCCCTCCACAGGCGACTCCAGCCGAATTTCTGGAGGTCCTGGTCGCAGGGAAAGTAGTCAGCTATCCGCTCACCATCATTGAAGGCTGGACGTTTCAGCAAATGTTCAGTGCCATTGAACAGCACGCTGCCCTGACAAAAACGATAACGGCAGCCGGTGATGTCATGGCCAGGCTGGGCAGACCCGATGAGCATCCGGAAGGGCGCTTCTACCCGGACACCTACCTGGTCACCAAGGGGCAAAGCGATGTCGAACTGCTGGAGCAAGCCTATCAGAGAATGAGCTCAGAACTTGCAACTGCATGGGCGGCCCGGCAGGAGGAATTGCCACTGAAGTCCCCGTATGAGGCACTCATACTGGCATCGATAATTGAAAAAGAAACCAGCGTTGATGACGAGCGCGAGCAGATTGCCGGTGTGTTTATACGCCGCTTACAAAAAGGGATGCGTCTGCAGACCGATCCGACGGTGATCTACGGCATTGGCGCCAGCTACGACGGTAACATCACAAGAGCGCATTTGCGTCAGGATACCCCGTATAACACTTATACACGCGGTGGGCTGACACCGACACCGATCGCCTTGCCGGGACGCAGGTCGTTACAGGCAGCGGTTAATCCTGCGGCAGGTTCCAGTCTGTATTTTGTCGCAACGGGTACCGGGGATGGTCGGCATTACTTTTCGCAATCGCTGGCTGAGCATAATCGCGCAGTATCCCGATACCTCGCAAACCAGCGGCGTGGAAATCGCTGATATGGCCGCCAAAGACTCACCGACACGTGGTGTCTTCATAACACTCGAGGGCATCGAGGGCGCCGGCAAGAGTTCATGCATTCCGCTCATGAAAAAGTATTTAAGTCGTCACCAGTCACAGCTTGTCGTGACTCGCGAACCCGGTGGCACCGACCTGGCTGAGGCCATTCGCGACCTGGTGTTGGGGATCAGCCATCGGGATACGGTTGAAACACCCACCTCCGAAACGGAGGCCTTATTGATGTTTGCTGCCCGTGCACAACATCTTGGTCGGATCATTCGACCGGCGCTCGAGCGCGGTGACTGGGTAATTTGTGACCGTTTTACCGACGCGACCATTGCCTATCAGGGCGGCGCCCGCGGGCTTGGAGTGGATAAAATTCTGACGCTGGCCAATTGGGTGCATGCCGACCTGTGGCCCGATCTGACCCTGTTTTTTGACGTGTCAGTGGCAACCGGCTCGGAACGGGCATCCCGGCGGGGCCCCCGCGATCGCATTGAGCGCGAGCGCCAGGATTTTTTCAAAGATGTGCGAAACGCCTATTTGGAGCTTGCGTCCCGGTTTCCGCAGCGCATACGACGTATCGATGCAGAGCGCTCGATCGCGAGCGTCGGCAAGCAGGTGGAAATCGAACTCGAACGGTTTATCGCTGAGCGTGAAGCTCAATGACCCGGATCCCTGTGTGGCTGGATACCCAATGGCAGCGATTGCAGGACGGTGTTCGCGACGGTCGCCTGGGCCATGCGATCTTGCTGACCGGACCGCAGGGGGTTGGCAAGAGTATTCTAGCCGCTGAGTTGAAAAAGCTGGTTTTGTGCGCTGAGCACAAAGTCCCTGCCTGCGGGCACTGCCGATCCTGCCAGGTGGCGGCAGCCGGCAACCATCCGGATGTGCATATTCTGGAGGTTCTGGAGGATAAGACGGCGATCCTGGTCGAGCAGGTGCGGGAGCTGGTTGAGGCCCTGACCTATACGCCGACCTATGCCAGCCACAAGATTGCGCTCATTCGGCCTGCGGAAAAGATGAATCAAAATTCATTTAATGCGTTGCTGAAGACCCTGGAGGAACCCCCGGGCGACACGCTGCTGGTATTACTGAGCCACTCGGCTTCCAAGCTCCCGGCGACCATCATCAGCCGTTGTCAGGCCGTGCACTGTGGTGTACCGAACGCTGCGGTGGCGGCAAAATGGCTCAACGAGCAGACCGGCGAGGGCGATTGGGAAGTGAGTCTTGAGCTCGCAGGTGGTGCTCCGTTTCAGGCGATAGATTATAAAAAACAGGGGGTTAATAAATTATTTGCATCCATAATCGAGGATCTGCTTGGGCTCAACGATGGCAGCAGTGACCTCGTGGCCGTCGCGCAGGAATGGAACCGCGCGCATTTGGCGCTGCGTCTTGTCAGTCTCTACAAGCTGTTGCGGCTGCTGACTCTTCATAAATGCGGATTGGAAGGAGAACTGGCTCACAAATCGGGATTCAGTTCCTTGCACAAAGTGGCTCGAGATATTAAGTTGAGTACATTGCTTGGCTATCAGCACAAGGTGGTGCTCACAATTGCCGGGCTGGATTCTCAGCTAAATTCCGAACTGATGCTCGACGATTTGCTGGCACCTTGGGTTCACGGTTTTAACAATTACCAATTGGAGACGCTGGAGCGATGAGCAAACCCGGGCTTTTGACACTGACTATCAAGGACAAAAGTGCGCTCTACCTGGCGTATATGCCGTTTATTCGCAATGGCGGATTGTTCATTCCCACAAACAGCACGTACCGTCTCGGTGACGAAGTCTTTATGTTGTTGAATCTTATGGATGAAAGTGAAAAGCTGCCGGTCGCTGGCCGGGTCGTGTGGCTGACGCCCAAGGGAGCACAGGGCAAACGCATTGCCGGGATTGGCGTGCAGTTCAGCGAACAGGATGGCGGCAATACCCAGCGCAAAATTGAAAATTACCTCGCCGGGGCTCTGGGCGGAGACAAGCCGACGCACACCATGTAACCCGACGGGTAACACTCAACGAGGTACTTATTCAGAGAATTCGGGTGGCGGCCAAAGCCTGCCTGGATCAAAGTGGTTCGCTGGCAGCATCCGACATCGTGAGCCCACCTTCAAGCACGTAGGTATCGAAACCACGCTCGCTCAATATATAGGCTCCGGCTGAACTGCGTCGACCGGTATCACAGCACACGACGTATTTGGTGTTGGTATCCAGGGTTTTGAGTTTCAGGCGGATAAAATACAATGGGATATTGATCGCACCTTCCTGATGAAAGTTATCAAACTCGCTGGGCAGACGCACGTCCAGCCATTTGCCACCTTTGTGCACAATATTCATGGCTTCTTCGTAATTTACCCAGTCCAGCATGGGCTCGTTGAGCAGTTTATTGAAATGCTCTTTACCCAGCCGCATTAGTGTACCGTCGGTCAACATGGAGACTGTGGCATTACGTTTGGCTTCGGAAATCAGTGCTTCTTCGCCAAACGTATCGCCGGATTTGAGTTCAGCCAGCTTGATGCCATCTTTATTCAGCGGCGTTTCCCGCGTGACAGCACAGCGCCCGTCGGTAATGACGTAGAAGAAATCGCCTTCATCACCCTGTTTTATCACCACGTCGCCGGATTTGTAGGTAACCCGCTGCATATTCATGAAAATCGCCTGGATATTGGCCGGCGGAATTTTGTGAAATGCTTTGGCCTGGAGCAGGGTGGTCATCCAGTCATCGCCGTCATCCTGGTCGGAGCCGGCCAGTTCATTGACTTCGTACGAACCCGTCTGATCCCAGGTCAGCATGACATCCAGCAAATCACTGTCGATCATTATGAATTCGATATCTGTGCTGGCCCGGGCATTGACCTTACGCGGCAGCATGGGCGCCAGCGGATGTTTGGCCTCGTCGGAACCGCCACTAATGACCCGCACGACTTTCGTGTCAGTGCGTAGTTCTACATCGCCGGACAGCACGTAAATCGTCTGCTTGTTGGAGTCTCCTTCCTTGAACAGGAAGCGCCCGGCCGGAAGCTTCTGGATCGTGGTTTTTTTCACCAGAGCCAGCAGATTTTCGGCCTTGAGCCCGTCCAGAGGAGTCAAGCTCTTCAGGATGCTTGTCGTTACGTTTTTTCCTGGCATTTAGTATGGAAGTCCTTGACCTGCGGAGAAATCCTTAAAGGAGTTGCGACCGTAAAGTTGCGCCGGAACATTAAATCGTACGAAGTCTAACACAGCCATCTGTCGCTAAAAACTACCTAAATCACACTATTTTGGCTTCACAATTCAGGTAGTTGTACAGATTTCCCAAAATCATCGACATGCACATAGACGAATGAGCCCGAGGCGACTTCGATGTAGTCCCCGGGCAGCGCACCCGGACGTTCAGCAAAGACCCTGACATGGACCGTCAAAGAGGTTCTCCCGGTGCGGGTAATGCGGGTAAAAAAAGTCACCACATCACCAATATACACCGGCGAACTGAAATCAAACTCTTTAACCCCGACGGTTACTACCTTGCCGCGCGCCCGGCGATACGCAAGCACCGCGCCAGCGATATCGGCATGCGACATCAGCCAGCCACCAAAAATATCGCCCAGCCAGTTGGCATCCTTTGGCATTGCCATCATGCGAACGGTCGGTTCACCAACGTCAGAGCGCAGCAGGCGTTGATCATTATCGCCCATGTCGGTACTCAGGCGGCGTCAGCCGCGGCATCGAGTGTGCGCCAGTGCTCATCCGGGGTAAACCGCTCTCCGTACTTGTCGGAGAGTGATTCCAGTGCGGCGACAATCCGGGCCACTCCGCGGTGCTGCGCATAACTTATCGGCCCTCCGGTAAATGGTGCAAACCCACAGCCAAAAATCACCCCTGCGTCCAGCAGATCGGCGTCCTCGACGATGCCCTCCCGCAGACACGCTGCAGCAACGTTTATCATCGGCAGCATCAGGCGATCAGTCATGTCGGAGTCCGGTTCAAAGTCACCTGGAACTGATGGCTTGTCCGCGCGACCATTTTTCCATTTATAAAACCCTTCGCCAGTTTTCCGCCCAAGCTTTTTCTGTGTGACTTTTTCGCTGAGCACGTTGGGTATTTCCATGCCAAATTCGCGTGCAAAGACTTCCGCAACATGCAGCGACACATCCAGGCCAACGGTGTCCCCAAGTTCCACCGGTCCCATGAACATGCCAAAGTCCTGTGCGGTCTTGTCGATGGCAGCAAGCGGCATACCTTCTTCGCCCATTTTTACAGCTTCCATCATGTATGGAAACAAGATTCGGTTCACAACAAACCCGGGCGCGCTCTTGCACGGTAGCGGAAGCCGGCTGATGCGCCGGGCAAATGCGATACCTTTTGTGATTTCCTCAGGCGCCGTAACCTCGGAATGAATGACTTCGACCAGCTGCATTTTTGCGACCGGGTTGAAAAAATGGAGTCCAACGAGACGCTCAGGTTTTTGCAACGATTGGCACAGTTCTTCGAGTTTGATGCTTGACGTGTTCGTCGCCAGTACGGCATTCGCCTTCATGCGCGGTTCGATACTGGCAAACAATTGTTGCTTGGCTTCAAGGTTTTCGTAAATTGCTTCGATGATCACATCCGCATTGATCACGCCGTTGCCGGCCACATCCGGCATCAGTCGATCCATGGCCGCCTGCACGAGGTGGGGTTTGCGCAGTTTCTTTCGAAACAGCTTGTGTGCACGGGCGATTGCCGGTGCAATGTACTTCGCTTCCCTGTCCTGTAGTGTCACGCGCAGACCTCGCAATGCACACCATGCGGCGATGTCGCCGCCCATGACGCCTGCTCCGACAACATGCACGTGGTCCACATGAAAGTCTGACTTGCCACCGAGGCTTTTCAGGCGATCCTGCAGCAAAAAGACACGGACCAGGTTCTGGGCGGTGTCACTGCAAATCAGTTCGGCGATTGAGCGCGCCTCTTTTTCATACATCAGCGCCGGATCGCCGGCATATTCGCGCCACAGATCGA
>JABDLQ010000071.1 GCA_013002925.1 Gammaproteobacteria bacterium
AGCGTGCGCTGGAACTGGTCGAAGCGAAAAAAATTGAGGATGCCAATCGTCTGATACGTGAATGGCCCGACGAAGGTGAACATGGCATCCAGATTCTCAACGGACGCTATGGTCCTTACATTACCAACAAGGAAAAAAACGCGCGGGTGCCAAAAGATCGTGAGCCGCTCTCGCTAACGCTCGAAGAGTGTGTGGAATTACTGGAAAAAGCACCGGTACGCCGGGGCCGCAAAAAGAAAGTGACCAAGAAAGCTGCGGCGGCCAGGAAAAAGGTTGCCAAGAAGAAAAAAACAAAGAAAAAGACTACCCGCAAAAAAGCTGCGAAGAAAAAAGCCGCCACGAAGAAAAAGGCGACCAGTAAAAAAACGACAAAGAAAAAAGTGGCGAAGAAAAAAATCAGCAAAAAAGCTGGCAAGAAGAAAGTCGCAAAGAAGACGACAAAGAAAACCACCAGAAAAAAGAGCGGGTCATAACAAGCCGGGTATTCGCCCTCACCAGCCAGCACCTGTAATGACATGGATCAACATTTCGCAATCTCTGTCGCCGTCAACACCCTGCGCAGCGGGGGCATCATCGCCTATCCGACCGAATCGGTGTTTGGACTGGGTTGCGATCCATTCAATTCCGCTGCACTTGACAGATTGCTTGAGCTCAAGCAACGACCGGCGCAGGCCGGGCTGATTCTGATTGCCGGCTCCTTTGACCAGGCGATGAGATACATCAGGCGTTCCCGGTCTCTGTCCTGGAAAAAAATTCAGGCCAGCTGGCCTGGACCCACCACATGGGTCGTACCAGCTGCTAATGTGCATCCCATGGTCACAGGGGGGCGTCGAACTGTGGCGATGCGAGTGCCAGACCACCCCGTGTGCCAGGCTCTGTGCAATACATTTGGCGGGGCAATTGTCTCGACCAGTGCTAATATCACTGGCCGTAAACCGATCACGACACCTTTACAGTTACGCAAGACATTCGGTCAGGAGCTGGACGGCATCGTGAATGGCGCACTCGGGGGGCAGCAGCGCCCCTCGCAGATTATCGACGCTGAAACCAACAACATTCTCCGCGCCGGATAGAGGTACCAAAACCATGTCCAGACACTCCATTGATATTCAAGAGGTTGAGGACCGATTTCTCAGGATTCAGCGTGAACTGTGTAAGGATCTTGAAGCGTTCGAAGCGGACACGACGTTTGTTGAAGATGGGTGGAAGCGCACTGAAGGGGGCGGTGGTCGCAGCCGGGTACTGAGCGGCGGCCAGGTATTTGAAAAAGCGGGCGTCAATTTCTCCAATATACTTGGCAACTCCATGCCGGCCACGGCAACTGCACGGAATCCGCAACTGGCCGGACGCCGCTACAGGGCAATGGGCGTTTCGGTAGTAATCCATCCATTGAACCCGTTTGTGCCCACCTCCCATATGAACATTCGGTTTTTTGTTGCCGAGGATGACAACAAACCACCGATCTGGTGGTTCGGCGGTGGCTTTGATCTGACACCCTATTATGGCTTCGATGAAGATGCGGTCCATTGGCATCAAACAGCACGGGCTGCCTGTGATGTGGTGGGCGAGAAAAGTTATGCGCGATATAAAAAATGGTGTGACGACTATTTTTATATCCGTCATCGCGACGAGCACCGCGGTATCGGTGGACTGTTCTTTGATGACCTGAACACCGGAGGTTTTGACCATTGTCTGGAGTTTACAACTGCGGTCGGCGAACATTTTTCCAAAGCCTATTGCCCCATAGTCGCCAGGCGGAAAGACAATACATACACCGAAGCCCAGCGTGCTTTCCAACTGTACCGCCGGGGGCGCTATGTGGAATTTAACCTCGTCTACGACCGCGGCACGCTCTTTGGTTTGCAAAGCGGTGGTCGGGTCGAATCGATTCTAATGTCGTTACCTCCCCTGGTGCGCTTTGAATACGGTTATTCGCCAACTGCCGGCAGCGCCGAGGAAACTCTGTACCAACGCTTTTTGAAACCACGAAATTGGCTGGAGAACTCGTCGTGACATCACCCAACCCACCGTTTCACTTGGCATTTCCGGTTGCAGACCTGGAAAAAACCCGTGATTTTTATTGTCAGCTTCTTGGTTGTGACAGCGGTCGAGAAGCGGAACGCTGGATAGATTTTAATTTTTTTGGGCATCAGATCACAGCGCACCTGTCGGCCGAGGCTGATACTGTCGCCACAAATGCTGTCGATGGTGACAGCGTACCGGTTCGGCATTTCGGGGTAATTCTGGAGATGCCGGACTGGCGGCAGCTGGCGGACAATCTGCAGCAGCATGGAGTGGAATTTGTCATCGAACCGCACATCCGATTCGCGGGAAAAACTGGTGAACAGGCAACCATGTTTTTGCATGATCCCAGCGGTAACGCGTTGGAATTTAAAGCGTTTGCCGATCCATCCCGTATTTTTTCGAGCTAATCCCGTCTCTTTGTTTCATAATTATATGATCAGCAGAGCGCAAGCTCGTGCATCAATTGCTTGTACGCATCCGGCCGCTTCCGCGACCGAGCGGATACGCGACACAGGTTTTGAATAACTATGAGTTGGATCGCTGAGATAGAAGACTTCAACGGTGATGCCGACCTGCGCAAAGTCATCGCCAGGATAAAGACTGCACGCGGCAAAGTGGGCAACATCATGAAAGCCCAGACTCTGCACCCGCGTGCACTGGAAGCTCATCTGCAGCTGTATCAGTGCCTGATGTTCGAAGATGGATTGCTTCCACAGGGTGAACGCGAAATGGTTGCGCTGGTCGTCTCAGCGGCCAACAATTGCGCTTATAGCGTCAGCCACGTCGCTGACGCATTAGCTAACTACGAAAGCGATAACAACAAACTCCGTGAAATTATTGCCGGGCGCCAGTTTCTGGGCATGACGCATCGCCAGGCAAAAATGTTGCGTTATGCCGTGAAGCTCACCAAACAGCCAGACAAAGTGTGCAAAGAAGACATTGCCGCTTTGCATGAGGTTGGCTTTAAAGATCGCGAAATTCTGGAGATCAATTTACTCACCTCGTATTTCAATTTTGCCAACCGGATCGCCAGCGGCTTGGGGGTGCAATTTGACGAAGATGAAATTACCGGCTACAAACCCTGACCCGGTTGATAACGATAGTCTGCCGGTAAGGCGCAGCCGGCAGCCCGAATGATGCCACTATCCCAATGATGCGATTTTCTTCGCGAAAATGAAGTTACCGTCTGCAACCTCCAAACCCGTTTAATCCACCAGTTCGCCAGCATGATGCAGTTGGCAGGTCGGATGATGCCGGTTTCCCGATATTTTGATTTTTTTCGCCAGAATAGTTTTACCCGACGCATTCGCGTACCTCGTCGATCCCAGTGGTTCGTCGAGATTGCGGAGTTGTCAGACCGGATGATTCGGGCTTCCTGGTGATACGGCGCTATTGGCGAAGATACGCGCTGACCAAACGCTGGGTAATACGCTCCGTGACCCCCTGTGGTTTGTCCAGGCTCATTCTTGCGAGTAAATTTTCTTGCCCCTGCCCCGACCCCTTGATAAGCGCGCGGGCAAACGCGCGCGCTTTGCCACTGCTGGTACGCACATCGGCTGCCAATGATTTCAGCGCTTTGCCAAGTGTTATTTCCTCGTCACTGAGATCTGTTCCAAAAGGAAACGGTGCAAACCAGCCTTGTTCGGAATAAGGCTGCACCTGTGCCGCCAGTCTTGCGGGCGTATTGTCACGGTACTCCGATGGAATCTGATAGCTTGCATCTATTTTACCGGAGGCTTTAGCTGCCTGTAGCAGTTCAGCCTGAAAACGACTGTCTGCGATATTGAGCAACGCGGCAATGCATTCCGCGTCGCTGCAACCACGCAGGTCCGCGCAGCCGTATTCGGTTACCACTATGTCGCGCAAATGTCTCGGTATCGTGACGTTGCCATAGCTGACGACAATATTTGAGCGCGGCTTTCCTTTGTCATTGTACGTGCTGCGCAGTTTTATGATTGAACGTGAGTTGTCGAGCGCATGCGCCATGACGACAAAATTGTATTGCCCGCCAACTCCGCTGATTACGCGCATATCATCCAGCCCATCGGAAACCACCGCACCGTTGAGAGTCACCATCAGGCAGGTGTTAATAAAGCGCGAATTGATGCGCTGCAGACGATCAAGTTCTTCGTTACGATAAAGCTGATTGATGCGCGCGACACTCGTCATTTTCAGAAGCGCGCGTTCCTCATCGGTCAACTCTCTCAGGCGCTGATAAAACGTCTGATCACCCAGAAAAAAACCGCCGTGCATTACCGTAGGGTTCGCCAGCCGCTCGCCCAGCGCATGCGCACAAATAAATTGCCGTACTTTTTCGCGATTATCATCAAACCGGACATGGTCTGAGTGTATTTTTAATCCCAGTGCATCAATGCTCACCGCGTCGCACAAAACACCTGATTCTTTAAGCCGGGTCGCACTGGTTTCGTTCAGGGGATACGTAAATCCGCCATGGTGCTCAAGGGTATCCAGAGTCTTTGCATTAACGCCCTCATCGATCAGCTCGTCGTTTAGCAACCTTTGGATTAACGGGTCGTCATACACCCGGCGTTTCAGTATTCCGGCATCAAACAGGTGCAAAAAACCATCAATAAACATTTCGGTCGCACCATACAACCCCTGCGTAAATACGTCATCGTCGCCGACGCTCTCGAGCAAACCGCGGCTTTGTGTGTTGCTGACACTTTCCACCAGGGCGCGATACTTATCGTTATCGCTTTGTCGTTTGCACAGACAGTACGTGACGGCATCGCCCAGTGAGCCAATACCCACTTGCAAGGTTCCGTTATCTTTTACCAGAGTACTGGCATATAAACCGATCATATAATCGGCGATCGACACTGATGGCTTGGGAGCACTGAACAATGTGTAGGATTTTTGGGGCGGCACAAATAGTGCGTCAAAGAAATCGGCATTGACATCGGCATCGCCATACATGTAGGGCAAATCCTCATTGACCTCGCCAATAGCAATGCACGGTCGTCCCGTGGCACGCAGTTTTGGTACCAGCTCCAGCGTGACATCCGGGTTGCAGGACAGGCTCACATTTCCAGCGTGCTCGCCCTCCCCCGGGCTAACCATCTGCATAATCACGTTAGTACTGCGGCTGAGCATATCCCGCGCAATGTGGGTGTAATTGCTGCTGATATACTGCTGCTGCGACCTGGCATCGTGCAAAAACTGGCCCGGCGCAAAGAAAAACTCATGAATAGTGACATTCGGCGGAAGAGTCCGGGCAGCCCGGTCCCGTGCATAATCCAGCTCCGGATAACCCCTGAACCATCGCTCGATGAGTGGGCCCATAAAACGGGCTTCCAAATCGCTTTTTGGTTGCGGGACCTCCAGGGTTAATGCCGTAAGGATGGTCAATGAAATTTCCGGGTCCTGCCGGGCGCGCTGATACAGGGCGTTAATCAACAAATTCGGTTTACCCAATCCCAGGGGCACACCAACCACCAGTGTGCTGCCCACGGTTGAAATAATCTTCTCTATGCACTGGTCTGTGTCAAAATAACTGGGAATCACTGAGGTTCCTTGCGCAGGGTCATCGGCGGTTTTGATTTTCTCACCTCGTACCTCAACATACAAAACATTGTCAGAGAGTAACATTGGTGGATCGTGGGCGCGGGAGGAGTTTGCACAGCGCGCCGAACAGGCCTGCTGTGCAAATACGGTGGTAAACAGTTGATGCGATGCTCTCAGAAGAAGTCGCCTTCCCCGGCCTCGCAGCCGCATACTTGCATTGCCGAACAGGGGCGGATAATTTTAACCCAATGTAAGACCACGTGATGATGATGCTGAAACGTTTAA
>JABDLQ010000108.1 GCA_013002925.1 Gammaproteobacteria bacterium
ATTCGAGACGAGGTTATTACCGAGGGCCAGATTGGCGCCTTTGCCATGGCAGTGTATTTTCAGGGCATGACGTTGACAGAACGCGTGCACTTGACCCTTGCAATGCGGGACTCTGGTGAGGTCATGAGCTGGCCTGAAGTTGACGGCCCGGTTGTGGACAAACACAGCACAGGTGGTGTTGGTGACGTGATCAGCCTTATGCTGGGCCCGATGGTTGCCGCATGTGGTGCCTTCGTGCCGATGATATCAGGCCGGGGGTTAGGTCATACTGGTGGCACGCTCGACAAGCTGGAAAGCATTCCGGGTTATAACCCGTTCCCCGCTCCGGAACGTTTCAAAAAAATCGTGTCTGATGTTGGCGTCGCGATCATCGGGCAAACCGACGCGCTGGCACCTGCTGATAAACGCAGCTACGGAGTTCGCGATGTAACCGCCACGATTGAAAGCATCGATCTGATCACCGGGTCAATTTTGTCGAAAAAGTTAGCCGCAGGATGCGAAGCCCTGGTGATGGATGTCAAAGTCGGCGATGGGGCGTTTATGCCAACCTATGAGGACAGCCGCAAACTGGCACACAGTATTGTACAAGTGGCCAACGATACGGGCACCAGAACAACCGCGTTGCTGACGGATATGAACCAGGTTCTGGCGCGCTCAGCAGGCAACGCCATTGAAATGCGTGAAGCGGTCGAATATTTGAAAGGCAATAACCCTGATTCAGTGCTGCATGAAGTTAACCTTGCTCTTTGTGCAGAAATGCTGGTCTGTGCAGGTATTGCCGCGAACGCAACCGCGGGCAGAAAACAGCTGCAAAACGTCATTGATGATGGCTCAGCGCTTGAGAAATTTTCGAAGATGGTTCATGCGCTGGGTGGTCCTGCAGATTTTGTCGACAATATGGACAAGTATTTATCTGCCGCACCGCTAAAATTAGCATTGACCGCACAACGATCCGGTGTCGTTGTGCAGGTTAAAACCCGGGAGATCGGCATGGCTGTCGTGGAACTCGGGGGAGGCCGTGTCAACCTGGATCAACACATTGATCATGCCGTTGGTTTCGACCAGATCCTGAAAATCGGGCAAGCCGTCAACAAAGGTGATCCGCTATTGTTCGCCCATGTGCAAAATCAGGCACAATTTGACGAGGTCAAAGCCCAGCTCGAGAGCGCCATTGTCGTGGGTGACGTGGCACCTGAGCTCTATCCGCCGGTTTATGAAACCATTTCGGAATAAGTCATTTGTCAGCAGACCTGGACGGCCGCGTGTGACCCGGGCTGCAAGGCCGATGGAGGTGTTCTTCGAGGCAGAATAAGGACTGATGAATCAGCAAGGCCCTGATGTTGATCACGGTGCTAGTCACAACATTTTTGACAAATGGAATCTGCCCGGCCGACTCAAATAAGGCAGTGCAGATCAGAAACAGCCGCTATTAGTCGACGTGGCCTCTGGCTCGCTCACTTTGCCGCATCGGCATGCTATCGATCAATGTATAAATTTCTGCCATGGACCTGGTTGAAGAATCGGACAGCTTGACACTACCGTCCTTGCCGACCAGCCGCAGCGCGAATGAACCGGAGGGGATGTTCAGGTCCACACGGACAGCGGCGGTTTCGGTGGCTGTTAGCGGTCTGTCCCCTGCCGTCGAAGGCGCATCGTCCACCACAGTAATCAATACCAGATCGCGGTCTGTAAAATCTTCGGTTGTCACTGCCACAGCCTCTCGTTGTGCCTGCAGTCTGCGGTCGTCCTGGCGCGGCGCGCTGATAACCAGCACACGATTGCGCCAATGATAACGAGTCAGCGTAAACGGTGTGTCTGCGGTATAGGCATCCACGCTTCCCAGATGAATTTCAAACGGGCCATCGTTCTTGTCGTAGATCATCAGCCCCATACCCTTGATCCTGGCAGCGTTGAGTGTCGGTCCGTTGAGTTCGTACCCGCGAAACCCCGGGGAGAAGCTGGAAAAAGGCAGATCAACGGTGCTCCAGGTCCCGTTGCGGGTGTCAAAATCAGCCCGGTAGGTGATCTGCCTGCCGCGCCAGCGTGCATCGGTGGTCAAGCGCCAGGTGTAGCGACGGCCATCACCCTTTACTTTCAGGCGGATGCCGGCATGATCTGACAGATCCAGGCGCAATGACCCGGTGCGGATAGAACTGAAACCACCACCACGCGTATTTGTGCGCCCGGTGAATTTCAGTACCCCACCGTCCTGGGTAAAATCGCCCGAGCTGCGTCCTCCCATCACGGTATCGTTGACGACATACCAGCCCAAATCGCGACTGTTGGGGGTGAAGTCGGTGAGCGTGAGGGCTCCCGTTGTGTCAGAACCAAAAGCCTGGGGTGAAAGAATGGTCATCGTCATCACGGTTAATCGTGTAAACAGGGCAAAATGTGTCGCAACAACATTCATTTAATGGACCTTAGCCCCGGTGCTCCAGCAAACTCGCGGTGTGCTGCGGCAGCAGTGAGTGCCATTTCCGGCCAGGCTCGGAAGTTTGCTGACCAAGGGTCATCGACGTGCGCACCGAGCGGCTCAGGGCGCTGGCATACAGTCGCTGGTAGTAAGGTACCCTGCCGGCATAAAACGGCAGTATCTCTTCGAGTACGTGATCAGTATCCAGCATCGCGGCAAAGCCTGCATAGAACCTGCTCATTGCGGCGGCAACCGGGGTGTCATTCGAAAACAGTTCAGATGGGGTAATGGTCCAGGTCATGTCACGTTGTAATGAACAAGTTCCGGCAAACGCTTCCCGCCGCTCTTGTGACCACTCATCCGGAGCGATCAGGCTGAGCGACCACTCGCCATTGATCCAGTACAAATAATGGGGCGCCCCCGCTACCGGTCGAAATTTGAACGCGGCAGACAGCACCAACATGGAAGTAAAGAACTCGGCGAGAATCCGGCTGCGTGGCTTTGCCACAGCTCCCTGTGGCTCGCTGCGTTGCCAGTCGCGCATCAGGGCATTGTGGCCCTTACCCTCAGGGTTGCCATCAGCTTTGAGCACGATGGCGCTTTTATCTGTTGTATACCTTTCCATATTCACATGATCCCCCGGCCCGGGTGAAGCGCGTGTGATATAGCGCAATCGTCAACAGGCACCGCCTATTTGGCAGCCGGTTCTGCACACTGTCGTAGCAACCGGCGCAGTTTTTCCGTGCCAAGTTTGCGCAGCTGCCTGACGTTTTGTGTGGGTATCGCGCTGGCATCCGGGTGGTTATCTATAGCTTTTGCCACGCTGTCTTCCCTCAGCAGATGCAGCATGGGGTATGGCGACCGGTTGGTATAGTTTTCGGCGTCTCCCGGCCCGGTGCCGCTGAACCGGTAGTGTGGATGAAAGCTTGCTACCTGGTACACACCGCGCAAATTCGATTGCTCGACCAGATAATCGGCAACGTTCAGAAATTGATTGTAATCGTCAAAGCGCTTCAACACCTGTGGATGAATGAGCAAGGTTGTTTCTACGGACTCATTGTTGCTCAGCACGTCAAGTTCAATTAGCAAATCAGCCAGCAACTGATCTTCGCTGACAGCCTCGCTGACGCGAAACCGCACACGTCCATTGATCAATGCGTGTTTTGCAAACGGACAGAGGTTCAGATCGATGACGACTTGTTCCACCCAGCGGCGCACGGGTTCGATGATGGTATCGTGGTTCATGTTAGCCGTCAGCCGATGGTGGTTTAGTCGGGCTTATCAATGGCAGCCGGGCTGCAGCGGACCCGATATTTTTCGGTGCCCAACTCAATGATGTCGCCTGCCGAAATTTTTTTGCGTTTGCGGGTTTCTTTATGCCCGTTGACCTGTACCTGACCACTGGCGATGATCATTTTTGCCTCACCACCACTGGCAACCAGGCCAGCAAACTTGAGAATTTTATAAAGCTCGACGGGCTGTGTAGTTAATTCGATGTCGTTCATTCGGAATCCGCCATGCTATTTTCTACTGCGCATGCCCAGCAGCATTGCGTCGAACAGGTCCAGCGGGATGCTGAAACGAATTTTGCGAATGAGCGCAGCGCGAATTCTGCGCTTGGAGACTTTGTGTGCCTGCGGGTTGAGTTGCTTGAACTGTTCGGCACAGGCTGTCGCGCGATTCATCAGCTCATCGGAGTCTACCAGTTCGTCAAAAAAACCGGCGTTTAAGGCCGATTCCACATTAAAATACTCAGACAGGTTAACTGCCCGCTGATAGGCTGACGGCTCAAGCCGATGACGCAGCATGGCGGCGGCGACACGCGGCATGGTCATGCCGATTGCAATTTCATTGGCGGCGATTTTGAAGTCGCCGCGACTGCCGATGATATAGTCAGACGACAACATCAAAAAAACGCCCATTGCCAAAACATGGCCATTGCATGCGGCAACGACAGGATGGGGGTAGGCCAACACGCGGGCCGTCAACGCATAGCCCAGGCGCAGCATGCGTATGGTGTTGCTACCGCCGCGTTTCATCACGTTCAGATCAAA
>JABDLQ010000232.1 GCA_013002925.1 Gammaproteobacteria bacterium
AATCTCGCCAGTCGCACGTTCGCCTGTGTGATAGTCATAGCCACCCATCTCAATGGTTCCGGCGCCGGCGAAACCGTTGAGCACCAGCTTCATAACGGACGCAGTTTTTCGAAAACGACTCTCATTATCAATTTCCGCTTGTGAAAATATTCCGCCAGGACCAACTATGTTTGTGTCCAGTTCCGGATCCAGTGTGCCGGGATCACCAAAGCGGTCACTGAGGTCGGCAGCCTTGACATAGCCACATCGCACCAGATCTTTGAGTACCTCATCAGCACTGACTTTTGTGTCAGCGCGGTTGAGCTTCATGTCAGATATACGCTGTATCGATTCCATTACAGCTACGGCATCACTTTGCTCAAGCAGGCCGACCAGTTTGCCGGTATCCACCAGACCGGTGACATCACTGGGTCTATCGACTTTGGTCGGGCGCGCAGTAGGGTCGAACATCGCATCGGGCGCCATTGAATTGCCGCCGGAATCGGAGCTACGTGTACCGATAAGCGTTAACAATTCCCCATCCGCTCCGGCTTTGTTGATTCCGTACATCGGATTGTGTGGGTTGTTGCCGGTATCATTATCGGAGCGCGCAGGAATCACGGCGCCGTTAATATTGCCCAGGTTTTCCAGGCTGATTTTGTCGAGCATACCTCGTAAAAAAGCGCTGTCGCTATGAAACGCCAGGCCAAGATCGGTGTTGACAAAATCATTGACGCCCGTATCCGGGTTGACGGCACCCGGTACCATATCGCCAGGCAGCCCCAGTTTGCTGTAACCAGCAGTGGACAAGAAATCGAACTGCCCCTCCTGTTTGCCCACCAGTACATTGGAGCCTGATATGTTCGCACCGCCTGCCAGGTCGATCGCAATAAACGGTATTTTGCCGGCACCCTGAACCGCAATACCGCAGGAATCGCGCAGGGTCTGCAGGTCGTTTGACAGCGCGGCACGGGCAGTCCGCGGGTTTGCAAACAAGCTGAAGAGCGTGGGGCCGGCCAGTAAACCGGCGCCGCTAATAAAGCCCTGCGACAGAAACTCCCGCCGGGTTCGTGGTCGGTTGTGGTCAGCATGACGCAAGGGCTCATTGCGGCCGAAATTTTTGCGTCTATTCATAGAGTATTACCTTTTAACATGGCTGGTTCACTGAATCAGAAGCGCCGCGTTGCCAAGGGCCGCCGCACAAGTGGCTTTGACGACGGTTGGAGTTCGATCAGAGGGGCAGCTGGAACCACAAGCTGTCAGACGATCAATCAATGCGTTGAGTTCACCCCTGACATCCGCAGCATCAGGTTGACTGGAAAGATCTGCGCCAACGGTGTTGGCCAGTAGTGGATTCAGAATCAGATTGCGCTCGGCGCTGGAAGCAAATGCCGCAGAAGCCGACGCATTAAAATCGAATCCTTCAAAATAGCCGGTGCGCAAAGCGGAACTGTTTACAAGTTCGTTGCAGTACTCGATGGACAACTGCGCGATCGCGACCTGGTGAGACGCCAGGAACCCCTCGATTGATTCTACCGTGGGCAATTGTTGACGAATGATCTGGTATGTTTGATCGACAGCAGCATTGGCAACGCTGATTCCCGTTGCGACGGCCATGCTGGCATTAATCTCGGCAAATGTGCGCAACCCGATGTCTGACGGGCGTTCGGTATCCGGTGGTGCCGATGGTGACAGTGGAACGGCATCTACAAATACATTGCGGTGATCGCCAATTTCTTCGAACGTTAAAAAGAACTCATCCTGCTCGGCACCTTTTTGCACAGCAATCAGAGCGCCCAGCCGTGACAGGTCCTGGCGGTTGTCGACAAATTCAGCTGTGTTCAGGAGCGTCTCAAGATTGCTGTAGGCTTGTCCCACCGGTGTTTCCACGCCATTGATGCCAATCCGTATTCCCTTGAGAGTGATGTTGTCCGGCGCCGCTGCCGGGTCCAGCGAAATAAACGCAGGATCTGCGAACAGGTAACTGTGATTATCAAACTGACTGACCTCAAAAATAATATAGGCATCCGGCACGCTAACCAGGTGACTGACGCTGAATAACAAATAGAACTTTTCACCGACACCGGCGGCGTAATTTTGCTCAATCTGGACATCGGTCAACGCACGATTGTGAATTGACACCAGTCGAAAGTTGCCCTGCCAGAGCCGATCGCCGGAAACTTCATTGCCAAGCACGAACGCAAAAGTATCGTCCCAGTCAGCCAGCGATCCACCGCCGATTGTATCTGCGTCACCAGTAAAAATTCCATTGACGAAAATGCGGCTGCCGTTTACCGGATCATAGGTCACCACCACATGTTGCAAAGTCGCCTGCAGATCCTCGTCATCGTCACTGGTAGACAATGCCGGCATGCCATTGGCATCGGCCGTGCTGCTGCGCACGGCCATATCATAGTTATACAGTGTTTGACCGAGCGTAAAGTTGCGCGCACCGAGACCTGCTGAGTAGCTGACAATGCGCGCCTCCTCCTGGGTCACATTACCCGGGACAACCCAGGCTTCCACGCTGAATTCGCCAGTAGCCTTGATCAGATCGTGAAGCTTTTTGCTGGCTGTAGTAGAACCCTGGGCCTTGCCGTCAGTGATTTGGATGCCCCAGCCACTAATCCATCCGACATTGCCTGACAGAGTGAGGTTTAGAGCAGGTTCCACGCCGCTGGTGTCAAATGCCGTGAGTCCTGTACCGGTTTTGAATTCCCAGGTCGCGATGGCATTGCTCTCGTAGCGATTGCCGCCGCTGGCAACGATGCCGTCAATCAGGCTCAGTGCCTTGCTCGTCACGAGTGCCGGATCGATGGGCGTCGGGTCGATGCTCGCTGCGAAATCTTCAATCGCATTTTGCATGACGGTGGCATCAGCACTGCAGTTGCCCCAGCAATTGTGGAATTCGTTGCCCAGACGCAATACGAAGCGCGAGGTACCAGGGTCATCAAGGTTGATTTTCTGACGAGCGGCATCATAGGCCACGTCGGCAGACGCATCGCCGAAGTAGGGCTGTTGCGGAAACTGCGCGTCTGTACTATGACAGGCTGCGCAGTACTGTGACAACAGTGGATGCACAGTACTGGCAAATAGACCGGGATCCTCCGGAAACGCTTTACTGGATCCTGGGTCTTTTATTACGGGCGCCCGCAGCTCAATGTTTTTCCCGCCACCTGCCACGGCGTCACCGGCCCAGGCAGTAATCCAGGTCGTCATGATATCTGCGCAGGCTGTGTCACTGGCTTCCCAGCAGTTGTGTCCGCCGCCTACTTTACTCACCAGAGTTGATTCTGAAGGTGATGCCAGGTTGGCATACGGAGTTGCTTCGGAGTAAGCCAGATTGACGTCGTCCTGACGGACGAACATTGGCGCCTGGGTGCCGTCCAGTGTATGACAGGCGCCGCAGCGATCCATGCTTTTGAGGTTGTCCCAAACATTGATCTTGAAAGACTGAACTTCCGCAGTCGCCGGGGGTGGACCTGTATACTCT
>JABDLQ010000117.1 GCA_013002925.1 Gammaproteobacteria bacterium
GCTCTGTCTGGCACGTTGTTTGCATTGATATGCCCAACATAATGAAGGGAAACCCATATCATGGCGGAAGCGGCAGTAGTTGAGGTCGGCGAAGAGCAAAAGACCTCGGTGATCAAGAAAATCGTGATCCCGGTAGCGATTGGACTGGTGATGACCGGTATTGCACTGGGCGCAATGCACTTTCTGGGTCTGATTTCGATCGGCGGCCAGGCACCGTCACAGGCCGGTGATGCAGCCGTTGAAGAAGCAGTCGAAGATGATGGCGTGACATCACCTGATACAGCCGGCAGCGCGGCATTTTTCTTTTCCTTTTATCCTGACATGCTGGTGAACTTCACCGCCGATGGCCGCGCGCACTATCTCAAAGTCAGCATTGATGTCATGTCGCGCGACGAAGACGCCATCCAGGGGGTGGAGGAATATCACTCGATCATGCGCAACAACATCCTGAAGCTCTTTCAGCAAGTTAAGTACGAGACAGTGAAAGGTACAGAGGGCATGGAATCGATGCAGGAGATCGCTCTGCAGGAAGTCAAGCGAGTGCTCAAACAGTACCACGGCAACAATAATGTCGAGGGCGTCTACTTTACAACATTCGTGGTGCAGTAGCGCAATGAGCGAGAACGAGGTTCTATCCAAAGCTGAGGTCGGCGCCCTGTTAACGGGTGTGGCCGACGGTGTTGTTGCAACCAACAGCGGTGTCATCGCCTCCGGCGAAGTCACACCATTTGAATTCAAATCCAGCTACAAGGTGTCCAGCTATTGTCCCGCAGCACTGGTCAATATTTACAGCAAAGTGGCACGCAACTTACAGGCCGGTTTGTATGACCTGCTGCACCGCGAAGTCGAAGTCGAACTGGAAGGGCTGCGCCGTCATCGTTACGACGAATATCTTGCCACTTTGGAAAAACCCGTGTGCGTACACAGCATCACCGAAAAATCGCTGCCGGGTACAGCGTTAATCGTGCTTGATGCAGCGTTGATTTACGCATTTGTGGAGAAATATTTTGGCGGTGGCGGCGAACCAGCCATTACCAGTTCCGAAAGAGATCTCACCCCGGCAGAAGTGCGCATGTCAGGCATGTTACTGGAGATGATACTGGCGAAACTCACGCTGGCATGGTCACCGGTAGACGATCTGGTATTTAGCAGCCAGGGTTTTGAAACCGATCCGGCAATGGTTACCGTTGCGGCGCATCCTGAATCCATGCTGGTCGTCAAAATGAGAGTAAACCTCGCTGGTACGACCGGCGACTGCCAGGTAGCCATGCCTCTTAGCATGCTCGAGCCGGTGCGCACAAAACTCGAAGCCAGTGGCCAGGGTAGCCTGCGTGAACGCGAGCGCTTTCACAGAAGCATGCGCCAGCAGTTACGCAAGGTCCGCATCACGTTGCGCGGCGATTTATGTGAAGTCCCACTTACTCTGCGCGAAATGTTGAACCTGACACCAGGCGACGTCATCCCCGTTGATTTGCCGGGGAACGTCGAATTACGCGTGGATGATGCCCCGGTTCTTTACGGGCGCTTTGGTACCGCACGCGGTATGAACGCCGTGTGCATGGTCGGTCGCACCACAAAAGACGATCAAAACCCCAGCTCAAATGAGGCAAAGTCATGACGACATCCAGCGATGAACAAGTTGCAGAAAGAACCACTACCGCAGACCCGGAAACCGCCGCACCTGCACAATTTGATGAACTGACCGACAACGGTGCGCAGGCATCTGCAGATGAAGTTGACCTGAACGTGATACTCGACGTACCGGTGACACTTGCGCTGGAAGTCGGGCGAACCAAAATGACGATTCGTGATCTTTTGAAGCTCAATCAGGGCTCACTGGTCGAACTCGACCGCCCCGCCGACCAGCCCATGGATTTGCTGGTCAACGGCACCCTGGTGGCCCATGCAGAGATTGTGGTCGTTGAGGACATGTTCGGAATTCGTCTGATCGATGTAGTAAGCCCGAGCGAACGCATTCGCAACCTCAAGTAAAGGGCTGTTCCTTATGAAGGCATGTTGCGAGCGAATGATGCGTTATACCGTCATGCTAAGTGGGGGCTTTTTGTGTGCCGTATCGCGGGCCGAAGATGCCGCCGCACCCCCATTACCCGAAGCGCTCGGCATCAGCACCAACCTGATTGAAGTGACCGTGAACCTGGCCCTCGTGCTGGCAGCTATCGTGGTGCTGGCATGGCTGTTCAAACGAGCGCAGGGATTTGGTCAACCGGCTGCCGGTCTGCTACGGGTAACGGCCACGTTACCGCTCGGCCCCAAAGAAAGAATATTGGTGCTCCAGGTGGGCGACGAACAAATTGTGGTGGGCGCCAGTAGTGCCGGGCTTACAACGCTGCATGTACTGGATACACCCCTGCCGGAAACGCCTGCCACCGAAGAGGTGCAGGGAAATTTTCGGGACAAGCTCATCAAGTCCCTGCGCAAGGCACAGGCATGATGCGTTTGCTCCTCGTTGTGGTGCTGACGCTTTATGGAGCCGACGCGTTCGCCGCAGGTGGACTGCCAGCCGTCTCGGTTGTCGCTGACGGCAATGGTGGCCAGTCCTACACACTGAGTATCCAGGTGCTGCTGTTAATGACGGCGCTGACAGTCCTGCCGGCACTGGTTCTCGCGATGACCTCTTTCACGCGCATCATTATTGTACTGTCGATTCTTCGCCAGGCGTTGGGCACTGCGCAAACTCCCCCCAACCAGGTACTGATCGGTGTGGCGCTGTTTCTGACCCTGTTCATCATGGCGCCGGTGTTGCAACAAATCCACGCCGAGGCCGTTCAACCCTACGTCGCAGGTGAGCTGGAATTTGACGAAGTAGTCACTGCAGCCAGCACACCATTGCGTGAGTTCATGCTGGCCCAGACCCGGGAGTCCGACCTGGCATTGCTATCCGGCATTGCACAAGTACCTGATATCGCCACGCCCGCGGATGTGCCGATGACGCTGTTGATACCAAGCTTCATCATCAGCGAACTAAAAACCGCCTTTCAAATCGGCTTTTTGATGTTTATCCCGTTTCTGATCATCGACCTGGTGGTCTCCAGCGTGCTGATGTCAATGGGGATGATGATGCTGTCGCCGATGCTGATTTCATTGCCGTTCAAACTCATGCTGTTTGTATTGGTCGATGGCTGGGCGCTCATCGTTGGCACGTTGGCCGCCAGTTTTTATGTGTAGCGCGCATGACTCCTGAAACCGTCATGACCATCGGTCAGAATGCGCTTGCGCTCACCGTAATGATTGCTGCACCAATGCTGCTGTCGGCACTGGCAGTCGGCCTGTTTGTCGGCATGATCCAGGCGGCCACGCAGATCAATGAAATGACGCTGAGCTTTATCCCCAAGTTGCTGGTACTGGCCGCAGCACTTGCCATCGGTGGCCCGTGGATGATGCGCACGATGCTGGACTTTACACGCCAGCTTTATCACACGATTCCGCAGCTGGTCGGTTAGTTGTGATATTAACGAATAGCTGGCGCGCCTCATGACTACGCCGTTTTTACAACTGGATGCCACTGAGCTAAACACCCTGATTGGCGTTTACCTGTGGCCGTTCACACGGATTGTCGGCATGATCATGGTGGCTCCGGTGTTCAGCGCCGGCATGGTGTCACCGCGTATGCGGGTGCTGGTGTCTGTGACGCTGACCCTGATCATTGTGCCACTGGTGCCGCCACCGCCACCGGTCAATCCGATGAGCGTTACCGGCGCCCTGATCACCGTGCAACAGCTGGTCATCGGTATCGGCATGGGCTTTGCACTGCAAATGGTTTTTGACGCATTGATCATTGCGGGCCAGGCATCTGCGATGAGCATGGGTCTGGGCTTTGCCATAGCGGTTGATCCGCAACGTGGCGTCAACGTTCCTGTCGTGAGTCAGTACTTTATGGTGCTGGCCACTTTGGCGTTTCTCGCCATTGATGGTCATGTGATGATCATTGAAACCCTGGCAAACAGTTTTGCTGTTCTGCCTGTCAGTGAAACCGGTTTGCAATCACGCGGTATCGAGCAGCTGGTGTACTGGGGCACCCACATGTTCGCCGGCGCCGTGAAAATTGCACTCCCGGCAATGACCGCGTTGCTCATTGTCAATCTGGCCTTTGGTGTGATCAGTCGCGCAGCGCCAACTCTTAACCTGTTTGCCGTCGGCTTTCCAATCACGATGATTCTGGGTTTTGTGATCCTGATGGTCAGCGTACCGAATATCGTCGACGTTTTTCTCGGTCTGCTCGAGTCAGCATTTAGCAATTCGACCGGAATACTGCTGCCATGAGCGAGAACAGCTCCCAGGATAAAACTGAACAGGCGACTCCCAAGCGTCTGGCGGACGCGCGAAAAAAAGGTCAGGTTCCCCGCTCGCGGGAACTGAGCACTGCTGCGGTGATGCTGTCGGCCTCCGCCGGACTGATTTTTTTTGGCGACGAGATTGCAACCGGTGCCGTGCAGGTACTTCACAATGGTTTGAGTTACGAACGTGCTGCATTACTGGACCCTCGCGAGCCGCTGGTTGCATTCCAAACGGCCATTGGTTCTGCATTACTTTCTCTTCTGCCGTTTTTTGCGGTGGTGTTATGTGCGGCGATTTGCGCGCCGGCGATGACCGGAGGCTGGTCATTCAGCCTGCAGGCAATGGCGTTCAAGGCTGAAAAACTCAACCCGATAAAAGGACTTAAGCGCGTGTTTAGCGCACGCGGATTGCTCGAGCTTGCCAAGGCTCTCGGCAAGTTCGGACTCGTTGGTGGTGTCGCTGTCGCATTTTTACTGCATTTTTCCGGTGATTTCATGTCGCTTGGTACCCAGGACCTGAACATGGCTTTCTCTCATGCAGCCAGCATCGGAATGAAAGCGATGGTGATCTTCAGCGCCCCGTTACTGGTCATTGCAGCCATTGATGTGCCCTTCCAGCTGTGGCAACACGCCAAACAATTGCGGATGACACGCCAGGAGGTCCGCGATGAATCCAAGGAGACTGACGGCAACCCCGAAATGAAAGCGCGCATCAGGGCGCTGCAGATGGAACAGGCCAATCAGCGCATGATGCAGGAAGTGCCGCTCGCCGACGTGGTCGTCACCAACCCGACGCATTTTGCCGTTGCGCTGCGCTATGACCCTGAAAAAATGGGTGCCCCACGTGTTGTTGCCAAAGGTGCCGATCTGGTTGCTGCACGAATTCGGGAGCTTGCCCGTGAAAATAGCGTACCGATGCTGTCTGCTCCGCCGCTGGCACGCGCTTTATTCAGTACCACCGAACTCAACCAGGAAATTCCTGCGCGCCTGTACTCAGCAGTCGCACAGGTTCTGACCTGGGTATACCAGGTAAAAAATGTCCGTCGCGACGGTGGCGTGCCGCCGGATGAACCTATCGTGGACGTCGACGATGAACTGAGTAACAAGGATAGGTCATGATTAAATTTTCGCAGATGCTCGCCCTGACAAAAGCTGGAGCGATGGGACTTGGTGTGCCATTACTACTGTTGCTGTTATTGGCGATGATGATTCTGCCATTACCACCGCTCGCTCTGGACGCCTTGTTCAGTTTTAATATTTCACTGTCACTGGTGATTGTACTGGCGGTCGTGTATGTCAGCCGGCCACTGGAGTTTTCGGTATTTCCGACCGTGCTGCTGGTAGTCACCTTATTGCGTCTGGCGCTTAATATTGCGTCAACACGGGTGGTGCTCCTCGAAGGTCATACCGGCACCGGTGCTGCCGGCAAAGTGATTGAAGCCTTCGGTGATTTTGTGGTCGGCGGCAATTACGCTGTGGGACTGGTGGTGTTCACAATTCTCGTGATCATAAATTTCGTCGTGGTCACCAAAGGCGCCGGACGGATCTCGGAAGTTACCGCACGTTTTACGCTCGATGCCATGCCCGGTAAACAAATGGCGATCGACGCTGACCTCAATGCCGGTATCATTACGCAGGAAGAGGCCAAAACGCGTCGCCAGGATATCCGTGAGGAGGCGGATTTTTACGGTTCCATGGACGGCGCCAGCAAGTTCGTCCGCGGTGATGCAATCGCCGGAATTCTGATTCTTTTTATCAACATTATCGGTGGCATCTCGATCGGTATGGCCCAGCATGATCTGTCTCTGGCCGATGCCATGCACAACTACACGTTGCTGACTATCGGTGATGGACTGGTTGCCCAGATTCCCTCGCTGCTGCTGTCATCGGCCGTGGCGGTCATCGTAACCCGAGTGTCGAGTCAGCAGAATCTTGGTGACCAGGTGATTGGACAGTTGTTCGGTCATCCTCACGTGTTGTTAATCACGGCAGGCATTCTTACCATGCTCGGCTTGATTCCGGGCATGCCCAACGTAGCGTTTCTGACCTTGGCGGCAGCCTGCGGTGGCGGTGCTTATCTGGCACGCAAGCGCGATGCTGCACCGGTCGCTGCCGAAGTACCTGAAGAGGCCGTCAGCACCGAACCTGCTGAACTGGGCTGGCAGGACATTCCACTGGTCGATGCCATCGGCCTGGAAGTTGGCTACCGCCTGATCCCGCTGGTCGACCGTAACAGCGGCAATGAGCTATTGAACCGCATCAAGGGCGTGCGCAAAAAGACGTCGCAACAAATCGGATTCCTGATCCAGCCGGTGCACGTTCGGGACAACCTGGAACTCGCGCCCAATGCATACCGGGTCGTGATCATGGGTGTTCCGGTCGCAGAGGCACAAGTGCATGTCGACCGCGATCTGGCCATCAACCCGGGACAGGTCTTTGGCGAAATTTCCGGTATCGAAACACAGGACCCGGCGTTTGGTCTGGATGCCGTGTGGATCGAACCGGCAAACCGTGAACACGCCCAGACACTGGGCTATACCGTCGTTGATACCAGTACCGTAATAGCGACTCACCTCAGTCAGCTTGTGCAGCATCATGCCGCCGACCTGTTTGGTCATCAGGAAGCCCAGCATCTGCTCGATCGCGTTGCTGAAACAGCTCCCAAACTGGTCGAGGACCTGGTTCCCAAGAGCATGCCAATGAGTATTCTGGTGAAAGTACTGCAATCGTTACTCAATGAAAAAATTCCGTTGCGTAACATGCACAAGATCGTCGAGTCTCTGGCGGCCGCTGCCAGCCAAAGTCAGGATCCTGACACTCTCGCCGGTTTTGTACGCATTGCACTGGGACGCTCAATTGTCCAGCAAATCAGCGGCTTAAAGAAAGAACTGCCCGTATTGACGCTGAACCCGGAGTTGGCACAGTTATTGCAGAATTCTTTTCAGGCGAAGTCACCTGATGGTAGTGCCAATAATGCACCTGGCTTCGAACCCGATTTAGTGGAACGCGTACACAGTGCGCTGAAAGAAGGAGCGAAACGCCAGGAAGCAGCAGGTGAGACACCCGTCCTGCTCGTCGAACCCGGATTGAGGTCGTGGTTTGCACGGCTGGCACGACACTCCCTGCCAAACCTGAATGTTTTGGCGTTCAACGAAGTACCGGATGACAAGCCAATCCGGATGGTAGCAACCGTCGGCTAGCCCGGCACGGCGGTGATGACCGCTCCGGCACCTGGCTAAAGGCCCGAGGATGACAGATGAAAATTAAACGATTCATAGCAGCAAACATGCGTCAGGCGTTGCTGGATGTCCGCAAGGAGCAGGGACCCAATGCCGTCATCCTCTCCAATCGCCGGGTTGACGGAGGCATCGAGGTCGTGGCAGCGGTTGACTACGATGAAACCTTGCTCAATCCCTCGTTCGGTCGCGTGCAAGACGATCGTGACGCAGCACCATTACCACCTGTCACAGAATCCACCACTGCATCAGATGACGCAGAAGAGCGCGTCAGCGTAATGCTTGACGACATTATCGAAGACGACGGTGTAACAACCGCTCCGGGCAGCACTGCGACAGTGTCACCATTTTGCGATGCACGTCCTCTTGAGATAAGCGCTGCGGACGAACCCGTAATCGACACCATGCAAAAAGAGTTGCAGGGTATGCGCCTGTTGCTCGAAGACCAGCTCGCCAGCCTGGCCTGGAATGACGAAGTCAGGCGCGACCCGATGACGGTCTGCATCTTGCGTCATCTTGCCGCGTTCGGCCTCGATGCGGATATTGCACGCAGCGTCGCGGCTACCGCCGCACAGCAGCAAGACACACGCAACTACATGGACCGGGCGAACCGGTCGCTGGCCACCGCATTGCCGGTACTGGACGACAGCCTGCTCGAAACCGGCGGCGTGGTAGCAGTCGTTGGGCCAACCGGGGTCGGCAAAACCACCTCGATCGCTAAACTGGCAGCGCGCTTTGCATTGCGTCACGGCCGCGAGGAAGTGGCGTTGGTCAGCACAGACAGCTTTCGCATCGGCGCCCAGGAGCAACTTGCCACATTTGCCCGGATACTCGATGTACCCGTGCATCTGGTCACTGAAGAGGACGATTTGTCGGTATTGCTGAGCACACTGACCAACAAGAAGCTGGTACTGATCGACACCGCCGGGGTCAGCCAGCGTGCTCAGGGTCTCACCGATCATCTGGGCGCTTTTGGTGAACATGCGACAAAGGTGCAAATTTATCTTGCACTGGCGGCCAACGCCCATGCGGGAACCCTGGATGAGGTTATTCGTGGATTCAGCCAGGTGGCGCTCAATGGCTGCATTCTGACCAAAGTGGATGAGAGCGCCAGCCTGGGTGCGGCGTTTTCGGCGGTCATCCGTCATCAGCTGCCCATTGCATTTTTCGCAAATGGACAGCGGGTACCCGAGGATTTGCATGCGGCCGCCGGAAAAAAGAATGCGATGGTCAACTACGGCATGCGCCTGATGCGCGAATCGCGACACCGACTAAGCGAGGAATTTATGGCCAGAAACTTTGGTGAGGTACGCACGCATGCATTTGCATAGTATTAACGGTGATCAGGCTGCAGGATTGCGCAAGCCAACAGCGGCGCAACCGGTACGCGTTATCGCCATTACCGGGGGTAAGGGCGGTGTCGGCAAGACCATGGTGTCGATCAACCTGGCTTTGGCGTTAGCCGCGAGAAACCGGCGTGTCATGCTGTTGGACGCCGATCTGGGTCTTGCCAACGTTGATGTGTTGCTGGGCTTGCAGGTTGAACGCAACCTGTCACACGTTATGGAGGGCAGTTGCAACCTGGACGATATCATTCTCGATGGGCCTGGTGGCATTAAAGTGGTGCCGGCATCTTCCGGGGCCAGGCAATTGGCGAGCACGACTCCGGCGCAAAACAGCGGCCTGATCTGGGCATTCAGCGAGATGACCACTCCCGTCGATGACCTGGTGATAGACACAGCCGCTGGTATCGTCGATAGCGTCATCCGCTTTAGTTCAGCCGCGCAGGAAGTCGTGGTAGTTGTCTGCGACGAACCCGCGTCTATTACCGACGCGTATGCCCTGATCAAAGTGTTGAGCAGGGATCATGGTGTCAAGCGATTTAATATTCTTGCCAACAAAACACGCGGCGCTGTCGATGGCCGTGAACTTTTTGAAAAAATCAGCAAAGTGGCACAACGTTTTCTCGAGGTCAGCCTGTCCTATATCGGACATGTACCGCACGACTCTTGCGTGCGCAAGGCGATTCAGCGGCAGTGCGGGGTTGTCGATCAGTTTCCAGCCAGTCGGGCAGCAAAGGCGTTTGATGATATCGCCAGCCAGG
>JABDLQ010000124.1 GCA_013002925.1 Gammaproteobacteria bacterium
TGCGCGCCATTTTCACAAACGGGACATGATAAAAACAGGCGGCCAGGTTTTGCGGGTCAAACCGGGACGTATCGTCAGCAACGCTTTTTGCATCTGCCAGTGAACCCGCCAATGCTTCCAGATAACACTCTATGGAATAATGGCCATCGGTAACAGCATATTTCGAATATAACGGTCGCCAAAAATCCATCACCTGCATGGAGTAGTCTCCAATGCAGTCCATCTGTAATTCAAACAATCTCGGGTTCTCTGACACGACCATGGCAACTGCACCGGCACCTTGCGTTGGTTCACCGGGTGTACCGATTCCGTATCGTGCAATATCCGACGCAATGATCAGGGCTTTGCGACCGCGGGCCCGGCCAGACAAAATCCAGTCTGCGGCGCTGGTTAACGCGGCGGTCGCACCGTAGCATGCATGTTTGGTTTCGAATGATCGACAGTTTTTTGGCAGGCCCAGCAGCTCATGAACATAGACTGATGCGGGTTTGCTATGGTCAATTCCGGTTTCAGTGCCGATAATCAGCGTGCCAATTTCTTCCGGGTCAATGCCAAATTTCGACAGCACCTTGCGCCCTGCCAGGGACGCCATGCTGACGGTGTCTTCGCAGGGTGTTGCCACAGACATCTGTTTCTGACCAATTCCGACAATAAATTTTGCCGGATCCACACCGCGGGCCGTAGCGAGGTCGACCATGTCCACGTAACACTGGGCCCCGCTGAATGCCATGGCGTCAATGCCGACGCGTTCGGGTTTATGCAACATTGCTCGTGCCTCAAAGACCTTTTGAAAAATCCGTTGCAACCATGCGAGAAAAAACCGCGAAAAGCAAGCGTTTCAGCTGTAAGCCAATCCCGGCATCATGCGCTCGTTTTGATCTTTTTATTGTCCGGATTGGTCTTTTTTGATCACATAATAATGCCTATAAATCAACTAGATATCTATGTTTGCTGCGAGCAGGGCGTTCTGTTCGATGAAGTCCCGGCGTGGCTCTACATTGTCGCCCATAAGCGTGGTAAAAATTTCGTCCGCGCCGATGGCATCATCGATGCGAACTTGCATCAGTCGCCGGTTCTCGGGGTTTACCGTCGTTTCCCACAATTGTTCCGGGTTCATTTCCCCCAGCCCTTTATATCTGGAGATCGATTGACCACGGCGCGATTCGGACATGAGCCACTCGACCGCTTCACGGAAACTGTCGACTTCCCGGGTTTTGTCGCCACGCTGTACATAGGCGCCGCTACCGATCAAACCGTTAAGGTCCTGACCAAGCCCGATGATCTGTGCATAGTCCGCCGACACAAAAAATTCCTTTTGTATGCGTCGTTGCGTAGTGACTCCATGAAAACTGCGAGAAATATCAATGTAGAAACTTTCGTCACCCTCACCGCTGACAAACTCACCTGTATATCGTGCGGCAGTGTTATCACTGCCATCCAGTGCTGCGATAAGCTCTGTTAACCAGGTGCGCATTTTGCCTTCATCATCCAGCATGTGTGCGTCGACTGGTGCCTGGTAAATAAGCGTCCGCAACACTTCTTCGTCATACCGTCTTGCCCACCGTTTGATCAGCGCCTGTACGCGCATGTATTTGCGGGCCAGTGCTTCGAGGCCTTCACCATGCAGTTGCGGTGCTTCCGCATTTACGAAGAGCGCAGCATTATCAAGCGCAAGGTTTAGCAAATAGTTGTTGAGCTCATTGTCGTCTTTGACGTAATGCTCCTGCTTGCCCTTTTTCACTTTATACAGCGGCGGTTGCGCTATATATACGTGACCGCGCTCGATGAGTTCCGGCATCTGGCGATAGAAAAACGTCAGTAGCAATGTCCGTATATGTGAGCCATCAACATCAGCATCCGTCATGATAATAATATGGTGATAACGCAGTTTGTCCGGATCAAAGTCATCCCGTCCGATACCACAACCAAGCGCGGTTATGAGCGTTCCCACCTCTGCAGAAGACAACATTTTATCGAAACGCGCTTTTTCGACATTCAGAATTTTTCCTTTCAGAGGCAAGATTGCCTGAGTACGCCGATCACGCCCCTGTTTGGCTGAACCGCCAGCGGAGTCACCCTCAACCAAAAAGATTTCGGATTTTGACGGGTCTTTTTCCTGGCAGTCGGCCAGTTTGCCCGGCAGGCCTGCAACGTCGAGCGCACCCTTTCGTCGTGTCATTTCACGAGCCTTGCGCGCAGCCTCCCGAGCGCGTGCTGCATCAACGATCTTGCCCACAACGGCTTTGGCCTGCACCGGGTTTTCCAACAGAAAATCCTGGAGCTGATCGCCCATTGCAGACTCCACAATTCCTTTGACCTCTGATGAAACCAGCTTTTCTTTTGTCTGGGATGAGAACTTGGGATCCGGTACTTTGACCGACAGTACTGCGGTCAGGCCTTCCCGGGAATCATCCCCACTCATCGATACTTTTTCTTTTTTCGCCAGACCTTGCTGTTCAATGTAGTTGTTTAACGTCCGCGTCAGCGCACTGCGAAAACCCGACAGGTGCGTGCCGCCATCCCGCTGCGGTATGTTGTTTGTGTAACAAAACATATTTTCCTGATACGAGTCGTTCCACTGCAGCGCAACTTCAACCACAACATCATCTTTGTCGGTCACAAAATGGAACACCGATTCGTGTACTGGCGTTTTGTTGCGGTTGAGATGGCCGACAAATGCGCGAATTCCTCCCTCATATTCAAAAAGATCACTCTTGTCATTGCGCTCATCGATCAACTCGATGCAGACACCGGAATTCAAAAACGAAAGTTCTCGTAGCCGCTTGGCCAACACTTCATAGTGAAACTCGATATTGGTGAATGTGTCGGTGCTGGGTTTGAATTTGATGGTCGTTCCGGTCGATGTTGTTTCACCTGTTTCCCCAAGTGGTGCAACAGGGACCCCATGCTGGTATTCCTGGTGATAAACGCGCCCGCCCCGCTTTACGGTCAATTCAAGGTGCTCGGACAGCGCATTGACCACAGACACACCGACGCCGTGCAGGCCTCCTGAAACCTTGTAGGAGTTGTCATCGAATTTGCCGCCTGCATGCAGCACGGTCATGATGACCTCTGCTGCTGACCGGTTTTCCTTCGCATGCATATCAACCGGAATTCCTCTCCCATCGTCGGTCACGGTCACAGACTTATCGGCATGGATCACAACCGTTATTTTGGAGCAATGCCCAGCCAGCGCCTCATCGATTGAATTATCGACGACCTCAAAAACCATGTGATGCAAACCGGTGCCATCGTCCGTATCGCCGATATACATTCCCGGTCGTTTCCGCACTGCATCAAGGCCCTCTAAGACCTTGATATTACTAGCATCATAGGTGTCGTCGTTCTTCATATTGATACCCCATAGAACAAGCCGTCAATTATACCACTTTTTCGATTTTTCCGGGTTCCACGTGGAACATCGCGGTCTCTTCACCGGGCACGATTAGGCGCCGGTCCAGCGCGGTGATAAATCGCTGCGCCGGCACACTGCGCGCGTATTCGAGGAGTCGGCCGAGGCTGTTCTCGTCCAGTTCTGCACCCGGGTCATCCAGCAGTAACACCGCTGGTTTTTCCCGTTCCATGGCAAACAAAGAAAGTTGTGCAAGAACGAGTCCCGAAGCCAGTAATTTCTGCTGGCCCCGCGAAACTCGTGCTCGCGCAATCTTCTGATTTAATCGGATCCGAATATCTGCCCGGTGAGGCCCTGCATGCGTATAGGCCTGCTGCTGGTCACGCTGCCGATTGGCGATCATGGTCTCCGCCAGTGTCTGATCGTCCGGCCACCCGCGATGAAACCGGCACTCCAGTGGCGCCCCAAACAGCGCGTCCCCGGCCTCTTCAAGATATGGGGCCAGTTTTTGCAGGTATCTCAGACGTTGCTTCTGCACCGAATTCCCGGCTGCGATCAGCGTCTCCTCCCAGCTGGATGCGACCGCTGCTCCAGCATCGGTTTTTAACAGCGCGTTGCGCTGATCCAGGGATTTTCGGTAGCGCCGCCAGGTGGAATAAAACTCCTGTTCCACGTGGAACACTCCCCAGTCCAGATACCGTCTACGTTGTGCCGGGCCCTCTTCAATCAATTTGTGAATGCCGGGTTCTATGACCTGGACTGGCAGCCGTGCTGCCAGGCTGGACCGGGTGTGCGCCCGTGTGCCGTCAATTTTTACCGTCACCGCACTGCGTGTTGCCTGAATACCAATTCTGCCGTCTGGCTGACTCAGCTTTGCGATCACCAAAAACTCATCCTTTCCGTCCTGAATCAGTTTGCGGC
>JABDLQ010000228.1 GCA_013002925.1 Gammaproteobacteria bacterium
TACAGGCCGTAAAGCCGCCGTACTGCACGTCAAACGGAGCCAGTTCCACAGCGACCTGCTGAATGGCGTCGTACGGGAACGGCATACGTTGGGTAGGATAACCGTTGCGATTTAGTCCAAAGTTATCGTTGAGCTTAATGCCGTCAACTGTCAGGCTGTTATATCTTGAACTTGCACCGTTACACTGAACGCCGTCGACATCGGCCTCATTAATGTAGATGCGTGGATCGATGCGAATCAGGTCATTGATATCCCGGTTCACCGCAGGCGCGTTTTCCAGATCATCCAGACTGAAACCAGTGGCAGGCCCAATGGCGACCGGCGCGCCACGCGCGGCGATTGCCGTCACCGTGACTTCCTCCATGGTGACATCGCCAAGAGTCACTGCAAATGAATACGCAGAGCCCAGCTGCACCATCACATCTGTGATGGTCTGATCAGCGTGTTGCGGAGAACTGACTCTCACGGTGTATGGGCCGCCAACACGCAAACCGCCAGCAGTAAAGTTACCAGCATTGGTAGTTGTCAATCGCCGGGTATTTCCGGTGCGTGTATCGGTGACCGTAACTGCCGCACCGGCAACCGGTGACCCGTCCGAGGCGGTCACAGAGCCGCGGATTGATGACGTGGTTTCCTGCGCAAAACCAGGCGTCGCTGTAAACATCATGACCACAGCAGCGCAGGCTGCCAGCAGCTTCGGCAAATCCAGTCTGGCGGCCGCAGAGGCCTGACCAACGGTGTGAATACTCATAGTTAATTCCCCAACAAGAAAAGATCATCGATGAAGCGGGTTTCCCAAATATCCCGCAGATGTTATGTCGCCTCAGCCCACACTTTAATGCCAACCGGCGCAGGGTACAAATTCGATGTTACCGTTTTGTGCAAATTGCTTTGTGGGTAAAAAAACAACAGTCATTTCATGCCCACCCAAAACCTGCTCTGGCTGTATTTCTTTAGACAATAGTTGAAATTACTTCAATTTATCAGTTATTTATATGATTTTTCTTCGGTGACTATTTAGTTAAATTGCGCAAACGTTTTATATCATTGTTGTTAAGGCGCCACGTTGCTCATTTTGACTGATTCAGACGCCCCGGCGCCCTATCAGTATTAAAACTCCCTGATGCCAGGCAGTTCACAAAATGCGCAAAACCTGCGAAATTTTCCCCGTTTGTTACAAGGCACAATGCCTGTGCCGTAATTGCTCCGGGTTAAATAAAACGCTTACCACCAACATCGATTCTGTGGTTTGCGTGGACCCGGAATAAGTCACTCAGGAGCGAGCGCATGATGCATAAAAAAGCCCCCTGCCCGCGAAAGCAGAGGGCTGTAAAGCCGGGAAGCATTATCGCTTTTATTATCAGCTTCCCGGTGTCTGGGGGTTTATCTAATTTTTATTCGATTCAAACCTCGTCATTAATCACGTTGCAAACACGGCTTTACGGCTGGAAATTTTTGCCCAACACCAATCTGGTGTTGTTAATAAATTAAGAAGCAAAAGCTGTGCCAAATATCCAAACATACGTGTATCGCGGTCCTGTGAAGGCCATGCGCTGATAATTCTGTGACGTGTGTCACGCTGTGTGCGACATTGACTGCGCTGTCATTCCGCTTGAAGAAATCTCACTGTGTTGTCGTTTTCGAATACAGGGGCTGTGTGTAAAAGTATCCGACAGTCTCGCTTGCGCTATCAATCACACGGCATGCTCGCAGTCGCCTGGAATGAACCGTTTGAATTGGACACGTTTGAATAAGACAGGCAGAACAGGCGCCGATTTTTATATCGCGACTGACATTACCTGGTTAATACCCGATTTTACGAACCCTGTTGATTTGTCAGCGGCTGTTACCCAATCCTCTGGGCGCAATGCCTAACTGCAACCGGCTGCCGCATGCAGTGTCTGATAGTACTGCTCAAGGACAGCCGGCACATTGACACCGACACACACCTGTTTAAGTGGCAATCCTTGCTGGTCCGGTCTTTGCCAACCTTGCGCAAACCAGTTCGTTTGCCCCGGCGAGAAGATGGTCTGGCCTGCCGCAATACCTTCCGTAACAACCCGTAGCGAACCGTGTTCGACAGTAAAAAGCTCCGGCGCAATCGCATAAATGGCCGCCGTTGAATCATGCACATAGCAGCCTTCAAGATTGGCCCATTCCCGATGAAACGCCGTGTAGATGCGGCTAATCTGGTAGATAAACTTACCCGCTTCTCCGCAGGTTTTTTTCAGGCGTTCAAAATAGACCTCATCCATAACAATTTCATGAGTGACATCCAGCCCCACCATCGTAACCGGGCATTCGGAACGAAATATCTTGTCTGCCGCCTCGGGATCACCAAAGATATTGGCTTCGGCTACCGGCGAGACATTCCCGATATGACCGTTGCGCCCGATCACGCCTCCCATGACGACGATCTCTTTCACCAGTCCGGCGATTGCAGGCGCACGCTCAATGGCTAATGCCAGGTTGGTTAAACGACCGACAGATACGATCGTAATTTCACCCGGTTGCCGCATGATTTCCTCTACCAGGTAATCCGCTGCGGACACGTTAGCAGGAGCGCTTCCACAATGCGGAATATCGATGTCGCCAAGTCCGTCTTCGCCATGAATCATTGTTGGCGGCGGCAGCGGGTTGCAGCCGTTGAGTCCGGCGCCCGCACCCCGATACACGTTTGCGGCAATCTCAAACCGGTCCTTCATGTAACAACAATTGCGGGTAGTCAGTTCTACTGGCGCATTTCCTGCCCCAGTGCATATACCAAGCAGGTCAACCCGTGGCGAATAGTGTAAAAAAAGCAACGCCATGGCATCGTCTACACCAAGGTCCGTATCAAAAATAATTTTTTTGGCGGGCATCAGTGCAGTACGGACCCGGTGCCGTCATCCAGGGTTCTGCAAATCCTGCAATCCATTGTCATCAGTCCACCGCCCGCTGCAGTTCCTGCATGCGTTCTGTGAGATAGCTGTTGGCGGTATACCGTTTCGACAGCACCACCTGGGGGTGTGGGTGCAAAAACAGGGGCATGGAAATTCGCGAGCGGTTGTGTGTCGCCTGCGCCGGATTGATGACCCGATGTGATGTAGATGGGAAATAACCCCGGGAAGCTTCCTGCAACATGTCGCCGGTGTTGACGATTAAATGACCAAATTCACAGGGCACATCGAGCCACTCGCCATCAAGCTTTTGGACTTGCAATCCCGGCTCATGTGACACAGGCAGTAAGGTCAGCAAGTTAATGTCCTCATGCGCAGCAGCGCGAATTGCCGCAGGTGCCTCATCGCCACGCAGCGGTGGATAGTGCAACACCCGCAACATCGATTGTGCGCTGCCATTCAGCATATCAGGAAGCGGCTGTGTATAACCTGACGCGACGGACGGCGGACTGTAGTCTGCTATCCAGCGCAGCAACTTCGCAGCAAACTGGCGGGCAAACTTAAAGTACTCCAGTGTTTCTTCGCGCAACCAATCAGGGCACTGGCCCCACGGGTAAAACTGAAAATATTCCTTGAGGTCACGAATATCACGCCCTTTGGCCGCCTCCGCGTCTTGCACCGGAAAAAAACCATCAAATTTATCGGGTGTATATTGAAAGCGGTACTTGTCATCACTGAGAAAAAACTTTTTCCATTGCCGGGACAGAGAATCCACTGTGCTTTGCTGAATCGGGTGGTTGGTCAGAACACCAAAGCCCGTCTGATGGAGCGACCTGACAAATTGTTGTGGCGCGTGCGAGTCAGTGTAATTGACAGTTTCGATGAACATGCCTGCATAGTACCAAAGCCGGGCTTTGGATCGATGTTCAAACTGTGTTGTAGCGGACGGTGTGACGAAAACCCTGATTAAATCAAAAAAAACATGATTTTACCGATTTTATCAGCAAGATACGGCCGGCACACTGACCCCGGAAAGCAGAGCAATGTTGTATAATGTAATAAATCAGTAGGGGATTGCTGATATGAACATCAGGAAACTGTTTTTCGCGCTGTGCGCCTCGAGCCTGGCCTGTACAACGCCCGCTGGCCCGATGGTTGAAGACGCCCCGGGACACGTCCCTGAATCTGCAGATTCTGCAAAAGACAATCCTTTTGCCATTGTGGCAGCGCCCGATGACACGACACAGGCTATCGGCAGGGTGCCGGGTGTCCCTGACATTACGCCTGGCCGAGTTTCGGCGATCGCCGATCCTGGCGACCTCGTGCATGACAGCAGTCATCTTGATGCATCGGTCACGGGCCTCGCGACACCCCCCGTATCGACAGCCCCCGGGATTTCGGAACCTGCGACACTGGCTCTGCTCGGTGCCGGTTTGATCAGTCTGGCGATGCTGCGCCGTCGCCTCAAACGCTGACGTTCAATCTGCTGCATTGTGTGCCGGACACCCCATGACCAGGGTAGCAACACGTCTATTGTCGCCAGCATTTGCTATGTGGCGTGTTGGCACGCAAGTCACCACTTCGGCGGCATCACGGGCGCTATGTCGGTAAGGATTGATCCAAATTTACTCTGATATGTCTCAGCATTTTGCTGAACCTTGCCGTGAATAAATTACCTGAATGAATTGCCTGAATAATTATTCACATCGGCTGGCAAATGCAGAGTCGGCTAATACCGCTGGTGCGGCGCAGGTAACGTGTCGGTCATAAAAATATCTACGCCGCCATTACGCACGTAATTGCCTGTAAACACCTATAAAAATAGAACTACACAACTATTTTACATAAGCATAAACTTCAGCCGGACGCGCTATTGGCGTTATACTGAACAGTCTGGGGAAAGAATTTTTGCACTACGAGTGAGGTTGCGCTATGCGCATTATAAGAATTATAAAAATTGCGTTTTGCGGGTTATTACTTGGCGCAACGTCAGTCAGCGTATTCGCTCAAACCAGCAATCCAATTTCGGACACAATTGCGCCCGGAGCACTGACCTTAAGAATCGTCGACTGGATTCAGGTACCGTACAGTGACACACCGCCAACGCCGCCGCGTATCAATCTTGCCTTTCATGCGCGTGACAACAGCGGCCGACTTTTTGTCAACGACCAGCGCGGTTACCTGTACGTCATCGACAATGACGTAATCAGTTTGTATCTGGATGCCTATGCCGTGTTACCCAACGCGCTGACCGATGACATTTTTGGTACCGGGTTCCATGGTTTCACCTTTCATCCCAATTTTGCCAGTAACGGCAAGTTCTACACAGTGCACATGGAACCCTGGCTAACGGCACCGGCCGACCTCGGTATACCCGGCACATTGCCATGGCTGGATAGCATTGTGACCGAATGGACGGCGCTGGACCCGTCCAGCAACGTTTTCGACGGCAGCAAACGGGAAATGCTGCGCATCGAACAACCGTTTTTGATTCACACCATTCAGGATATCGGCTTCAACCCCAATTCAGCCCCCGGTGATCCGGATTACGGCATGCTGTACATCGCGCAGGGAGACGGCGGTATTTTGGACACGGATCGCGCCCAGTCCCTGGCCGTGGCGCATGGCTCGATCCTGCGGATCGACCCGGCCGGTACTGATGGCGGCAATGGTGGCTATGGCATCCCGCCCGACAATCCGTTTGCCGCTGATGCCGATCCGGATACCCTCGGCGAGATCTGGGCCTATGGATTACGCAATCCCCACCGTTTCTCCTGGGACACCGGTGGGAGCGGCGTCATGCTGATCGGTGACATTGGCGAGAAAAATATCGAGGAAATCAATATTGGCGAGCCCGGGCGTAATTATGGTTGGAACCTACGCGAAGGCACGTTTCGCTTTGACATTCCAACTCCAGCGGTGGTCTATCCACTACCGGCCGATGACGCTTTGAACAACTTCACTTATCCGGTGGTGCAGTACGATCATGATGACGGCTTCGCGATGGTGGGTGGGTTTGTGTACCGCGGTAGTGCA
>JABDLQ010000277.1 GCA_013002925.1 Gammaproteobacteria bacterium
GACCAGGCTCAATTTGCCGAATGACATATCTGCTTTGTTGAGTAGAAAGAGCACATAACCGAACGTGACGGCCGAAATGGTCAGGCGAATAGCTTCGCCGCTTCCAAACAGCGTAGTCATGGACAGAAATATGACCACTGCTGCTGTGCTCAACAATAGAGCCACCAGGGCGCTGCGAAAAAAACTGAGTGATGTCATGAGGATTCTCCTGGTTAAAGTTAAATGCCGTCTATTTGGGTGTTTGACGCGACTTGAAGCGTTGCATTTCCTGCAACAGGGCTACTTCCACGTCGCTGTCCTTGACGGTTGATACATCGCTGCCGACCACGCGCAGATCATGTGCGGGTTCCTGCCTGGCGCGCACCAGCTCGAATTTCTGCTGCATGCTGTCGTGCAGCGCCGTAAACTCCTGATGCTGATCGCGCAGGGACTTCAATCGCTTGGTGGCTTTGCCGCGACTTTGCTCAATACCTGCCAATAATTCCTTGCTCTCCAATTTCTTGCGAACCAGGCCACGGGCAAGATCCTGGTTGTCGTTTTCCAGACAAACCGTAATCTCTTCATCGCTGCGGGCAATGGCTGCTTCCACAGTTTTCTTGCGCTCCGCCAGGTCATCCAGTCGATGCTCCAGGCCTTGAATTTTTGACTCCGTCGCAAGCAGTTCTTCCCGCATCTCCCGTACAGCTTGCTTAAGCTGCAATTCAGGTTCTTCGATGTGATCTAATACTGCATGCAAATCGGCTTTGAAGAGGCGAGCCATTCGATTAAAAATTGCCATATCTGTCTCCGTATTCGAGGTTGAAAATGTGACATTCAATTTATGAGACAGTTGCCCCGGGCGGTAGGCACAGTTTGGTAAAATCTTTCAAACAGAGTTTACAAACTGTTTACATGCTGCTGTGAGCTGACTGATAAGCTTCTCAAGCATTGATCACAGGCTCGCTGTACGATTGAGTTGCAGAAGCTTGCGCTGAGTAGCCTAAAGACTTTGTGTAGATGGAGGAAATTTGAACAAAAAGCTACGCATATTGGTGGTTGAAGACGAAGAATCAATTCGCAGCGGATTGATCGATGTCCTGCTGTTCCATGGCTATGCGGTCGATGCTGCGGCCGACGGTGATACCGGTTTGACCAAATCCCTGAGTGGGCAGTATGACCTGCTGCTACTGGACGTGATGCTTCCGGGAATTAGCGGGTTCGATATATGCAATCAGGTCCGCCAGCAGGACAAACACCAGGCAATCATTATGTTGACTGCGAAAAACACCGACGAAGATATTGTTACCGGGTTGACCTATGGTGCCGATGATTACATCGCTAAACCATTTTCAGTGGCGCAACTGGTGCTGCGCATCCAGGCCGTGTTACGGCGATCGAATGCCGTTTCGCTGGCCGACAAGATGATAAAACTGGACGACGATGTATCCATCGACACTGACAATCTGAGCGGAATCCGAGATGGCCGGGAAATCGGTTTCACACGCAAGGAAATTGAACTGCTGCAATATCTTGACGCTCACTCTGACCGCCCGGTGTCACGTGATGAGTTGCTCAACAAGGTTTGGGGATACAGCAAAGACATCGATATAGAGACACGCACAGTCGATATTCATATCGCCAAGATCCGGCGCAAGCTGGAACCTGATCATAAGACACCGCAGTACTTGCTGACAGTGCGCGGTGCCGGCTACCGACTCGCCTCCAGATAATTCAAGATGTTTTCCCACTCGCCGTTGAATACGCTTAAGAAGAAGCAGCTGCGCCGCTTGATGTGGCTATTTTTTTTCATTATGGCGCTGCCAACCGCGGTGCTGGTGTTTAAATCGTACGATCAATTAAAGTGGGAGGCGTTCTACCAACACCGCCTGCTGGCCGAAGAACTTGCCGGCAGGATCGATCAGGGTTTTACGCAATTCGTGAGTGCCGAACAGAAACGCCCTTTTACCCACTATCAATTCGCCATGGATGGATTGCCCGCACTGCGCTCGCCGCTCTCAAATTTTCCGGTCAGCGCCAGCACTCCGGGCGTCATCGGCTATTTCCAGATCGACGCCAGCGGGCGCTTCAGCACGCCGTTGGTGCCTGGCCCGCAATTAGCTTTGCCGGACATGTCTTACCGCTTTGGCTTGTCTGCTGCGGAACTTCAACAACGACTGACCACACAACAACAAATCGAAAAGATACTGAGTTCCAATGATTTGGTCGACGAACAGATTGCGCAAGAAATCAGCCCACCCGCCGCAGTGCCAGCCGAGCAGGTAGCGGCGGACTATGCTACAGAACAGGATGCGGACGCTGGATTATTTTCCCGCAGCGCACCCGCATCGGCACCACAGGTGGCGGTCCAGGAAGCTCGCAAAGGGACCCAAAACCAGGCTGCCTTCGATCGGCTATCTGAGATTAAGAAATCCAGGGTGAAGGCGGATAAGACCGCGAATGATTCAGACAATGTGGTCGGTCGCCTGCAGGAACTGGAACAGCAGTCACCCTACAAAGAAAAAGTAGGAAGAAAACAGCAGACCGTGCAGAGAGAACAAATGGCGCTGGATGACAAGGCGGCACCTGTCAGAACGGACCAAAATCGCGCGCGCACAGCCCAACAGGCAAAACGGGAAGCAGATCAAACATTAAATGCAGGCGCCCTGTCAGATAGCCCCGCCGCTTCAAGCGCAGTGGCTGCCGGTAAAGGAACTGCGGCCGATCGTCTGGAAAACACCGCGACTCGGGACCGCAGGCCGGAAAAACCAGCACCAGAACCCGTCGTGGTCAATAA
>JABDLQ010000281.1 GCA_013002925.1 Gammaproteobacteria bacterium
CCTGGCAGGCCATTGGCGACCACGTTGACGGTGGTGCAGCTGCAACCGCACAAGCATGAATGCTTCGCCAAAAACCCGCACCAACGGCCGCTCGCAGGAGTCACTTAGCGAACTACTGAGCGTCAGCCGCCGCCTGGCCGAAAGCGCCACCGCAGGCGAATGGAAAGAAGTGGCTGTGCTGGAACTTGAGCAGCGCAGAATGCTGGAAGGATTTTTCAAGGGCAACAATGACGCTCCGATGACCGCGGAAATGGTTACGGAGCTGGCGCATGTGCGGGTCTATACAGACAGGGTGCTGGAACTGGCGAAAAAACAGCGTGCAGTACTTGCTGGTGCGGCCGATACTCTCAAAAAGGGACAACATGCAGTAAACGCCTACGCGGACTGCCCCTGACCTATCCGGTCTCTTTGACCGGCAAAATCGCCTCAAAACAAATTTGCGCAAAATGCTGGCAAACACGGTCACGTGGCCAAAAAACCACTCTTCCATACTGCGGGTTTGACATATTCCAAAGGCTGATTTTTTCATAATATAAACAATTAGTTAAAAACAGTTTTCCGGTAAATGCTTAGCCGTGTCATTTTTCAAATATCAGGGTTTACCCCTCAGGGTTGCCCTGATTCAGAATCTTCTGTGATACGAGTCACGGAAGCAAAAATATTCGTAGCAGTACGCTGTCTTCAACCTGGGGCGTTAAGTCAAAGATTGAGTTGCAGATTTAGTGCCTTCTATTCACCCAAGCAGACCATCGAAGTCGCACGGAGACAGACTGCATGAATACCAAAGTTCTTGTCATTGATCAGAACAAAGACCGGGCCATGAGTACCGGCAAGACACTGGAGTTCATTGATTACGAACCGGTGGTTATCACCGATCTGGAAAATCTACCCCGCAGTGCCGTCGTCCGCGACGATTTTCTGGCGGTCATGCTCGGAAAAATTTCAGCCACGCCACAATTGCAAACGCTGCTTGATACCAAGCGGGTCAGTGATGGAAAAGTACCGTTTCTGATGCTGCCGGAAAGCATCGAAGACCCTACTTTGTTACAACAACTCGACCCCGGTCAGACCTGGATGATGCAAACCCCGATCAAGTATCCGGAACTGACAACATTACTTGAACGTGCCGGCCACAAAGACCGCCGTGTGCAAAAGGATTCGAGCTTTTCACCGACAGGACGCTCGAAACGCATCAGTCGCGTGCGCGACCTGATCGCCCAGGTAGCCCCGCATAACAGCACGGTGCTGGTCACCGGAGAATCCGGCACCGGCAAAGAAGTCGTGGCGCGTGCAATCCATGAAAATTCGCGCCGCAGCCACATGCCCTTTGTACCAATTAATTGCGGGGCAATCCCTGCGGAGCTGCTTGAAAGCGAACTGTTTGGCCATGAGAAAGGTGCTTTTACCGGGGCACTGACAACCCGCAAGGGGCGTTTCGAAATGGCAGAAGGTGGCACCCTGTTTCTCGATGAAATTGGTGACATGAGTTTGCCAATGCAGGTAAAACTGCTGCGGGTTTTGCAGGAGCGTTGCTATGAACGTGTCGGCGGTAACAAAACGCGGCACTGTGATGTGCGGGTTATCGCCGCCACGCACTGTTTTCTCGAGCGAGCAATTGATGAGAAGAAATTTCGTCTCGATTTATTCTACCGGCTTAATGTTTTTCCGATTGAACTGCCACCTCTACGCAAGCGCCAGTCCGACCTGCCGGCTTTGGTCAAAGACCTTGTTTCCCGCCGCGAAGGAGATGGTCACCGTTCGTTGCGTCTGTCAGCAAATGCAATGACAGCGCTGGGTGCCTATCACTGGCCCGGAAATATCCGCGAGTTGTCCAACCTGGTTGAACGCCTGTCGATTCAAAACACCAGCGGTTTGATTGACGTCAGCGACTTGCCGGAAAAATATCGCATGGGCTATGCAAATTCAGCGAGTGTCGACCACGATGATTCTGACCTTCCTGACACGGAGGACCCAAGGACAACATTGCCCAGCAATGGCATGGATCTGCGTGAGCACCTCAGTAGCCTTGAGAAGGATCTGATTCGCCAGGCGCTGGATGTAAGCGGCGGCACCGTGGCGGGTGCTGCGCGCCTGTTAAATCTCGGCCGTACGACCCTGGTGGAAAAACTGCGCAAATACAAGATGAGTGCAGGCACTGCAAAATCGTCGGGAAATTGACGCACTCGGCCCGACAGGCTTGTCGTATCCTTCTGATTATTAGACCAATATTTTTTGGCACCAAACTTGCTTATTAATGGTCCGGCCCTGGCAATAAGCGGGCGAACAGGACATTTTTATGAACCAGGCAGACGGCGCACAAATTCTCAAACAGGCTTTTGCCGCTTTCAACGAGCAATCAGTACAGCTCGAAAATTCCTATCGGGAATTGCAGGAGCAGGTCGAAGTGCTGACGCGCGAACTGGCCGCCGCGCGCAGCGAACGATTATTGCAACTGGCTGAAAAAGAAAGACTCGCCAGTCGTCTCGAACGGTTGCTCGACACACTCCCCGGTGGCGTCGTGGTGCTCGATGGTGAAGGCCGGATCAGTGAGTTCAACCCGGTGGCACTGGAAATGCTGGGCGAACCGCTACAGGGTCGGGAGTGGCGTGATGTCATGAAGCGTGCCCGCGCAACCAATGCACAAGGTGAATTACAGCTTGAAAGCGGCAGGCGCATCAGCCTTGCGCGCCGCCGGCTGGTCGCCGAACCCGGTCAGATTATTCTGCTAACGGACGTTACCGAGACGCGGCACCTGCAATCCTTGCTTGAGCGTAATCAGCGCCTGTCAGAAATGGGAGAGATGGCGGCACGCCTGGCGCACCAGATTCGCACGCCGCTGAGTTGCGCCATGTTATACAGCTCCCATTTGCAGCGCACTACACTGACAACCGAACGACGCCAGCGTTATGCAGGCAAAGTAACGTCACGACTCCAGCAACTTGAACGCATGGTAGATGACATGCTGGTGTTTGCACGTGGCGGCCGCAGCGCCAGCGAAGCGTTTTCGGTCACCGGTCTTTTCGATGAAGTCGCGCAGGTTCTGGAAGCTCAGCTCGGTCATGCCGATCGCATCATCATCGACGACTGCACGGATATTGCACCGCTGCGCGGCAACCGCGAAGCCCTGCTCGGAGCCCTGTGTAACCTGGGCAACAACGCGATTCAGGCCGGCGACGGGAATGCCATTATAAGGTTTACCGCTGCATCCCTGCCAGGCGGAGATGTCGAACTGACAGTGATCGACAACGGCCCCGGAATGCCGGCAAAAACCCGTGCACGAATATTCGAACCGTTTTTTACCACACGCCCGGGCGGTACGGGTCTGGGACTTGCCGTGGTGCGCTCCACCGCGCGCGCGCATGGCGGCGATGTCACGGTGAAATCCACGCCGGGTACTGGCACCAGTTTTAGGCTGCGCCTTGCCAATGGTGCGCGCGACAAAGCGCTACCCAGTGGCTGTGGTCAGGAGCGTGGTCGCAGCATCGATTTTACAGGCGCAAAGGTCAGTCGACGCGCAACCACGCCAGAGGAGGTGTCGACGCACCGGCTGGCAGAATTTGTATCGGCAACTGCACAGCAACGATGCACGGCAGTTTTGCGTACGCCAGGGATAAGCAGGAAACACACTACAGCACCAGCGAAGGACACAGCATGAACGACAAAACCATTCTGATTGTTGAAGACGATGACGAGTTGCGTGAAGCGCTGAGC
>JABDLQ010000282.1 GCA_013002925.1 Gammaproteobacteria bacterium
TTTGCGCCCAATGCTACGTACCTGATCGACCACTTCACCGTCAGTAAGCACAGCGCTTCTGGACAAAATATCCTGGTAGGACTGCAGCCCCAGCGCCTCTTCCTGCTCGCGCGATATATCGATCAACTGGCTACGGCCGGTAATTGGTACATTTTCCTGGTTGGCAAACCAGTAATACGCCAGATATACGCCGAACAAAATAATCGGAATGAATCGCAGACTGATACCGCGGCCAAAGCGCGAGCGTCCTGACCGCGTCCTGACCCCGGACCCTCGGCCTGACAATGGCGGACGACGATAAGCCACCGAAAGTTAAACCGAACTGGCCACGGGGCTTGTCCGGCACGAGTGCATTGCCGGGCCTGCTGTGTCTGCCACGATTACAAAAATTTCTTTGCCATCCCCATGACATCATCGAGCACTGAGCCATCATTATCGGCATCCAGCAGTCCGCCCAACATACTGTCGAGGCCTTTGCTGCGTTGCTCGCGTACCGGTGCCCCCTGACCGACGCCATCCAGCAAATCGCGCAACCCCCCTTTGCCAGGTTCCGAAGCTTGTTTATTCAAACCACCCATTGTCAGCGCGGCAACCATCGGCAGCAGCTTTTTTAGAATTGAAACATCGATGCCGGTTTTCCTGGCTGCATCATCGGCGACCTGGCGGCTCGCTTTCTTTGAACCCAGAATATGCCCCAGTATTCCATTCCCGTCCTTGACAGTTTTCTTGCGTCCCAGCAATTTTGGGTTGTCCAGGTAGCGGCTGTGATTGCCATTTTTGATTGCACCGAGTAAACCCTCAAGCCCCTGATCCGACTGAATGTTGCCCTTGATGTTTTTGGTAAGAGCCGGCAACAAATGACCTAGTGCCGACGTGGCCTGCGTGGTGTCAAGTCCGTATTTGTCGGCCAGGCGTTTTACCGCTGCACCATCTTGCGCTGCCATAATCGTTTTGAGCAAACTCATCGGTAATCCTTCATAGTTGTTTAATGCATCGGAATATTATTGCAAAAGCCCGGCACGCAGATCTGTTGCGATGCAAATCTTTACATTGACAATGTTTTCACCATCATTATGCCGAGCGATTAGTTGACCACGCTGGCGGTAACCGCATAGTGCTGCGCCAATGCGCGCATCATTTCGATGGTTTGTGCCTTGATGGTTGCGCCGGCGTTACCATCATTGCGAAAACCACGATGTGCGGATGTCTTCACCACCACTGTCGCAGTGGCGGGGCTCACATAAATAAACTGGCCGTAAATTCCCCCGGCAAAAAAATCGCCATCGGAACGTGGCGGCACCCACCACTGATAACCGTATCCAAACGGATCGGTCTCTGACACCGGTGGGGGCGCGCTCGGTTGAGTGGACGCACGCACCCACGACGCCGGCACCACCTGACGGTCCCCCCATTGGCCATGGTTGCGAAACATTTCACCAAAACGAGCATAGTCACGCGTACGCATGTTGAGGCCACCGAGCGCAAAGGCGGCACCCTGCCCGTCAGTCAAGTACCACGCATCGCCAGCAGTGCGCATTGGTGACCACAGGTGTATTGAAAAATATTCCTGCAAGGACTGCCCGGTTGCCTTGCGAAGCGCCATCGACAGCACGTGGGTATCTATAGAAACGTAGGATCTGCGGGTGCCTGGCGGTCGGGCACGCTGCTGCAGTGATGCAGCAAACTCATCCATCGAGCCGCCCAGAGCCAGCACCCGGCCCATTTTATTGATGTCACTTCCGAAAGCCAGGTAATCCTCATCGAACTCTACACCGCTTGCCATGTTTAAAACATGGCGCATCGGCACACCATCATAGGCAGTGCCGATAAGTTCAGGCACATACTTGTTGATCGGTTCATCAATGGAACCAATTGCACCGGTGTCAATCGCGATGCCAAACATCGCGGACAAATACGATTTTGCCATCGACCAGGAAATGCGCAAATCGTTCCGAGCCGTGCCGAGCCGGTACTCTTCATGGACGATGACCCCGTCGTTTAGCACCAGTAGCGAGGTCGTGACAGTTTCATCAAGAAACTGCGCAATGGAATGCTCCACGCCACGCCACTGGTATGTCGCGGGCGGTGGGCGCAGCTTGACCGGCCAGGGCTGCGGTGTGCTGTGCCTGACGATTTTTTCAGACAACATGATGTCAGGCATGCGTGCAAAATTGGCAACGATCTGGTCGGCTTTAAACAGCGTAACGACGCGGTAAAGACGTGTAAGATTTTCATACTGCCAGACCACTGCACCTGCAATCAGCACCAGCAGCACCACCAGTGCCTTTTTCAGATGGGTGGTCGATGTATTGCTCATGAAACACCTGCGAAGTGGGTTGACCCTGTACACAGTCGCACGTGCCGGGGGCCTGCAGCGAAAAACCAGGTTCGGATTCTGCACCGAAGCATCACAAAATTACTACCACTATTGCGGGCGTGGCCCCGGCCAGACATCGCCTGAAGTTCATCACATGCGGACCCCGGTCGCAACATGAAAAACTAAAATTCGTTCCGTTTGCCTGCACGCACTTCGACCTTAAGCCATGCGCCACGATCCATACGCTAACGGGCGGCGCGCACACCAGGGACGCTCTTCACTCACAGGTCAGGACTTATTTTTTTTTACGTGTTTCATCAAACGCTTGCGGCTTTTTACCTGACGATCAGTCAGCTTGTTACGGCGCCCGGCGAACGGATTCTTGCCTGTTTTGAATTCTATGCGCACCGGCGCTCCATGCAACGCAAAGACTTTGCGGAAGCGATTTTCCAGATATCGCCGGTAACTGTCGGCGATGCGATTGGTCATGGAGCCATGAATTACGATGATCTGCGGGTTCCGACCACCCTGATGGGCGTAACGCAGTTTCGGGCGTTTGCCGCGTGATGCGGGCGGTGGATGTGCCTGCACGCAGTCCTCCAGGAGGCGCGTGAGATCCGCAGTGGGTAATTCTTTAGTGGCGGCGGCATGACATTTTTGTATCGATGCCAGCACGTCGGTGACACCACTGCCATACAATGCCGAGATAAAATGAATGTCTGCAAAACTGGCGAACGGTAATTTCAGATCCAGCTCACGTCGAATACTGTCTTTCTGGTCGACTGCAAGCCGATCCCATTTATTGACCGCGAGTGTTAACGCACGACCACGATGCAGCGCTAACCCGAGCAAGCGAACATCCTGGTCGGTGACACTTTCGCGCGCATCGAGCATGCACACCACGACATCAGCTTTATCAATCGCCTGAAGCGTTTTGACGATGCTGAATTTCTCAATGTCTTCGCTGA
>JABDLQ010000293.1 GCA_013002925.1 Gammaproteobacteria bacterium
TCTGGCACGGACTGCCGTGTTGCAAACCAAGCGCAGCGTTGCAAGCCGTACGCCACAGTTTTTGGGGGCGAAGGTATGACAAACAATAATTTCTCGAATCATTTTTACGGTGTAATACGACAGATAGCGACAAGTTTTGCAGGACTGGCAGCATTGCTGTTTGCAACCTCTGTGCTGGGCGCGACCTCTGTCGATGGGGTGTGGACGGACATACGGGCTGATCGCATTGCAGTAAAAGGCGTACGCGCGACGCAACCTGATCGTTACCGGACCGCCCGCGTTGATCTCAAACAACTTGCAGCCACTCTCGCCAAGGCGCCATCGGAACGCAGTGGCAGCCCCGGTGTGTTGCTGACGCTGCCGATGCCGGATGGCTCGTTTCATGAGTTTCTGGTGACCAATTCACCAATAATGGAACCGGAGCTTGCCAAACAGTTCCCCGAAATCTCAACGTATCTTGCGGTGTCGACAGAAAACTCAGGGGTGAATGGACGCCTTGATATGACGCCGGCCGGGTTCCATGCCATTTTGTTTACACAGCACGGTACGGTTTACATTGATCCCTACCAGACCGGCAGCAATCTTGACTACATCGTGTATAACAAGCATGCGTACAACAAGCATCGCGAAGCTTATTATTGTGCGGTGACCGGCAAGAAGGTCGATGCCACACACAGCCCCCTTGAGCATGTACGCGTGCCGGTTGGCACGCAGCGGCGCGACTACCGTTTGGCAGTTGCCGCAACGGGTGAATACACTGGCTTTCACGGTGGTAGCGTGGCTGCTGGTCAGGCGGCCATCGTCACAACGATAAACCGGGTGACGGGTATTTATGAGCGGGAGTTGTCGGTACGCCTCAACCTGGTGGCCAACAATAATCTGCTGGTCTACACAAACCCGGCGACTGACCCCTACAGCAACACAGATCCCTTTGCGTTGCTGACACAAAATCAGGCCAATATCGATGCGGTTATTGGGTCTGCCAACTACGATGTGGGTCATGTGTTTGGCACCGGGGGTGGTGGTCTTGCCAGTCTCGGCGTGGTGTGCAACAACTCGTTTAAGGCGCGGGGCGAAACCGGCTCAGGATCACCCATCGGCGATGCGTTCGACGTGGATTTTGTCGCGCATGAGTTAGGTCACCAGTTTGGGGGTAATCACACATTTAATGGCACTACAGGCAGCTGTGGTGGCGGTAATCGCAATGCGTCGACCGCTTATGAACCGGGTAGTGGTTCAACAATTCAGGCCTATGCCGGCATCTGTGGCGCTGAGAATCTGCAGTCCAACAGCGATGATGTGTTTCACGGCATCAGTTTCGATGAAATGACAAGTTACGTCAGTGGTCCGGGGGCGTGTTTTACCAGCGTGGCCAGTGGCAATACACCCCCAACGGTCGACGCCGGGCCTGGTTTCGTCGTACCGGCAAACACGCCGATATTGCTGCGCGCAAATGCGGTCAGTGACGCCAATGACCCCGGTTCTCAGCTCACCTATTCCTGGGAGCAGTTTGATCTGGGTGCCGCTTCGCCACCCAATACCGACAACGGCAATCGACCGATTTTCAGGTCCTTTGCGCCGCAACCAACCGATGTACGATTTTTACCGAGAATGTCGGACCTGCTGGCTGGCACGACGACCCTTGGTGAGTCGTTGCCAACGACAAACCGCAATTTGACATTTCGTCTGACGGTGCGGGATAACAACCCGGCCTCGGGTGGTGTCGATCACGACACGAAAGTGCTGACGGTTACAAATACGGCCGGCCCGTTTACCGTGACCAGCCAGAGCGCGCCGACCACCTGGATGGCAGGCAGCACCCAAACAGTGAACTGGAATGTGGCTAATACCGATGCTGCGCCCGTCAATTGCGCCACCGTTGATGTGATTTATTCTGACGGCGGCTTTACCAACTTCTCTGGCTTGTCACTTGCGATGAACACAGCTAACGACGGTAGCGAAACGATTACCGTGCCGACAACGGCGACGACCACCGGTCGCATCATGGTGTGGTGCAGGACGGCCGATTTTTTCGCAATCAACGGCGCCAATATCACGATAGAAACCAGTGCACCGATGTGCGGCAACAGCCTGCTGGATGCCGGCGAAACCTGCGATGATGGTAATAGTGCGGATGGCGATGGCTGTTCCGCGTTTTGCCAGGTTGAGCCCGGGTTCGATTGCACATTGCCGGTACCACCGGTGACAGGTTCCAATGCCCTGCCGGACCCGAGTTTTGAAGCAGGATCACCCAACCCGGTCTGGACCGAGGCGTCGACCACTTTTGGAACGCCACTGTGCGATGCAGGTTGCGGAGTGGCAGGCGCTAATACCGGCAACTGGTGGGCCTGGTTTGGAGGCATTGCGGCCGCAGAGACCGGTTCGGTGGAACAAAGTTTTGTCATTGAGTCCGGGGACACGGAACTGAACTTTGCCCGGCGCATCGCGGCATGTGACAGTGCGTCTGATTTTGTCCGACTCAGGCTGGATGGCACGATTGTATGGTCCAAAAACGGGAGTGATGCGACATGCGGTCAGCCTGGCTATCAGACCGAATCCATCGATCTTGCCACCGCCCCCGGCGGACCCTACAACGACGATGCGCCACACCTGATTCGCTTTGAATCGAGCATATTTGCCATCAATGGTGGTGGTAGCAATTTCTTTATCGACGATGTGCAGGTATTGCGCGGCGGCTCACCGGCGGTACCCAGCAACTGTACGGTGCTGGGACCCGCCAATGACGATTTTGCCAATGCGTTTGTGATTGGTGAGGGATTTTTCCAGAACACTCTGGACGGGGCTACCGTGGATGGCAATAACAGTATCGATTCCGGTGCTGATGTCTGGTGGGCATACACAGCGTCGGCAGATGGAATACTGACCGTGAACACCTGCGAAACCCAGGAAGTTTTTGGTGTGGATACCGTTTTGTCGCTGCACCAAAATACCGGCGTTGCAGGTACGGCAGCCAATGAGACGTATGTCAACGATGATTATCAGTCTAATGCCGGGGCGGCTTACCCGCCGTCGGCGTCGGCGGAGTGTGATCGTCCATTTTCGACAGTATTGGACGCTGCAATTGCCGGTGCCGTCAGCCTGGGTGAGGAAATCCTGATTCGGGTGTCGGAGTTTTCCGTTTTGGAGGGAGGCACTAGTGGAGAATACCAACTCGAAGTACGTCTGGATCCGTTTCCGGATACCGATGGCGATGGGGTAAATGATTCCATCGACAATTGCATCCTGGTGGCGAATCCGGATCAGCGTGATTCCAATGGAGATGGTCACGGCAACGTGTGTGATTTTGACTACGATAACAACTGTACGGTCCAGTTTGCGGATTTGCCGATCTTTGCGGCAGCCTTTGGATCGGTTATCGGTGATGCCAACTACAATCCTGACGTGGATCGTGATGGCGGCGGCGTGATCAACTTCCTGGATCTGGGTTTCGCCCCATTCAATTTTGCAAGCGCTTTCCTGCAAATGCCTGGGCCAAGTGCAACGGTATGTGTTCCCGGGCCAAGCTAACCGCAGTTAACCGGTGAAATTAAAAACCCCGCTCACGCGGGGTTTTTTGTGCACTACAGGGTCGACCATTGAGGGAATGGTTTGGTCGTCCCCCACTCTGGTCCTTTCCCGGAGGGAAGGGATGCCCCAACCCTGGTCCTCCCCCAGAGGGGAGGGGATGGCCTCGTTGCCGCCCCGACAAGCCGATGGTATTCCCCCTCCCCTGCGGGGAAGGTTTAGGGCGAGAGGCAAACATCCCCGAAGAGGTTAGGTGGAGTTCTGGATGCCCCACCCTGTCCCGGACAAAGCATTTACATACGCAAAGTGTCGCTGGGCGCTACTATTTTGTAGACTCTTGCGATGCCTCATCTTCTCGCAATCAGGAGAACAGTGTGACCGACGACATTAAGACGCTTTCTTTGCCATCACCGGTCGTTGCCCCTGAGCGATTCTTGCCGGAGTTCACCGTCAAGGCTTTTTTTCTCGGAAGTATTTTATCGATGTTGCTCGCTGCAGCGAATGCCTATATTGGCCTGCTGGTCGGACTCACTGTGTCTGCTTCGATTCCCGCCGCTGCCGTATCGATGGGGTTGCTGCGGTTGACACGCCGCTCCAATATTCTTGAAAACAATATGGTGCAAACGTCGGCTTCGGCCGGAGAGTCCCTGGTAGCCGGAATTATTTTTACGATTCCGGCACTCGTCATGATGGGGGCCTGGAGTGGTTATAGTTACGGGCCCATGGTTGCCATCGGGATCATCGGCGGCATCATGGGAGTGGCCTTTACGATACCACTACGCCGCGCGTTGATTGTCGAAGCGCAGCTCAAATTTCCCGAAGGGGTGGCTACCGCCGAAGTGCTGAAAACGGGCGGTATCGAGACCGACGCGTCACATCACACTGCCGAAAAAGCTGAATCGGGTGAGGGTTTCAGACTGTTGCTGAAAGCGGCCGGGATTGGCGCAGCGTTCAAGTTACTGGAGTCCGGCCTGGGTGTGTTCGCGGGCGCAGTGGCATCCACAAAAGCTTTTTTCGGTGGCAACTACCTGTTCACTGGCAACATCACCCTGAGTCCGGCGCTGATTGGCGTCGGCTACATCGTCGGTCTGAACATCGCAGTACTGGTATTTCTTGGCGGCGTAATTGGCACCCTGATCACGGTACCGTTGAACTGGGCGTTCAATCACGAGGCGATCACAGTAGCGGCCGGCATCGACGGGGCAAAAGCCTGGTCGGAAATGACTGTGACCGAATGGGGTGCATTAGCCGGCGCTTCGTGGCAGCAAGCCCGGCGCATCGGTGTGGGCGCCATGATGATCGGTGGTTTGTGGTCACTGATTGCGCTGACAAAACCGCTGGTCGCCGGGGTCAAGGCGAGCCTTGAAGCCTACCGGGTCAGTCGCCAGGCGGGTGCCAAAGCAGTGCTGCGCACCGAATTTGATACTCCGATCAATATGGTCGCGCTGGTCGTTCTGGTCATGATCGTGCCGATCTACCTGGTGTTTCACTATGCACTTGGAGATTATCCCGATAAAGAAATGATCGCTGCGGTCATGACTGTGCTGATGATTGTATTTGGCTTTATTTTTTCGTCGGTTGCCGGTTACATGGCGGGGCTCGTTGGCAGTTCCAACAATCCGATCTCGGGTGTCACCATCGCCACCGTGGTTGTGTCTGCGTTGTTGCTGTTACAGATTATGGGTAATGAAGGGCTGGCTGCGACGCTCGGGCCCATTGCGGTGATCTATCTGGCCGGATTGATTTGCTCGGCCGCGGCAATTGCCGGCGACAATATGCAGGATCTCAAATGTGGCCATGTGGTCGGTTCTACACCGTGGCGGCAACAGGCGTTTCAGATCGTGGGCGTGGTCTCTGCCGCGTTGATCATTCCATTTATTCT
>JABDLQ010000318.1 GCA_013002925.1 Gammaproteobacteria bacterium
GTTGCGACTCCCCTGGAGCAGATTTTTATCTCCCGTCAGGATCACCAGGATGACGGGTTTTACACTATCGACAGAATCAGTTTTGAGCACGCCGGTCGCTGGCATCTTGATATGGTGCTGGTGTGGCAAACCGCTGATGGCGTCAGCCAGGTGGATCATATACAGTTATCTGTCGACGTAGCCGGAGCACTCCGATGACACGCCCCGTAGTGCTGATCGTCGCGAATACTCCCTCTGACAACACCCGGACGTTGCTGGATGCAGTGGCTCGTGGTGCCCGGGAGGTCGCGGCAGATGCGATTGATATCGTGTGTCAAACACCGCTTGAAACTGATGCAGCAGACGTGCGCAGGTGCCATGCGATTATTATTGGTACAACCGAAAATTTTGGTTCCATGAGCGGTCTGATCAAGGATTTTTTTGAACGGATTTATTACGCGCTGCTCGAGGAAACCCAGGGGTTGCCATATGCTTTGTATGTGCGCGCCGGACAGGATGGGCAGGGGACACTGGCCGCGGTACAGCGGATTACCACCGGGTTGAAATGGAAACTCATTCAGGAACCGTTGTTACTAAAAGGGAAATTTGACCCGGAGTTTATCGGTGACTGTGAGGAACTCGGCGCCGTGATGGCCGCTGGTGTTGAAGCCGGAATTTATTAAAGAAAAACAACAGCGGGTTGTTCAAACAGTCGCATTAGCCGAAGTGCCCATTGCGTACATTTGATAAACACTAAACTGCAATAACGATCCGTGCAGGTGTCGCAACGACAAAAAAACGGCAGTCTACCCTTGCGCTGAACGATGCCTGCTAAGCACCTGGAGCCGGTATAAGCACGAGCGTTTATGATCGAATTATCCGGGGCCAAATAGTCTGGCACGCTTTTACCGTCGTACTAGCGGGCGTTCCAATAGCGTTGCATTTCGAAAAATAAAAATGAGGCCGACCAGGTAATCAACACGAGTCCGGTCAGTGATTCTATCCCGGTCAGGTAACGAATATTGCCTTGTGGCACGATATCGCCGAAGCCCAGTGTCGTGAACGTGGTGAATGAATAGTACACACAATCGAGCAGGCTTCCGGAGAGCAGACCCTGCAATTCACCAAAGCCGCTGGCGTGATGCATATAATAGTAGGCAATAGCGAATATCCAGATCTCGATCGAATGGGCTAGCAGCGCTCCAAACACTCCCAACACAATCCGGAACTGGTGCCAGACACTGATGCGGGGAATGAGCTTCGACAGCAGGGTCAGGCACTGGTAGTGCACAAGTACCACCGTCGCAACGATAAAAGTGTTTAGCGCAAGAGTTGCAATCACGGGTTTCGGGCCAGGTGCCAAAGGTACCGCCATTATACGCGCTGGCAGCGCTTTAGTTGAGGCACCTTTACAACGCAGTAATATTGCGATTAAACGATCGCGTATACAATACCGCCAGAATCAGTCGATGGATTACGGGCTTCCGCAAAAGGTCAGTTAATGAAACAGTGTTATCGTCACAATCAGGATGTGAAACGCAAGAAGCATTTCCGTCAGATGGTGAACCACGCGCACAGCCCGTGATCAGGAACTGGACCCAGCGGTGCCATCATAATCAGAGCTGGCATGACACCAGACCCAAAAATTGACCAGAGGCGCATCCGGGACAGCTGTACTTTTAGCATTATGCGATCGCGGTTCCCGTCGTTGTGCTGTTTTTATCAGGCTGTGAGCGTGTGGTCAGGCCAGCAGCGCAACGCTTTTGGCTTGCACGTAAACAGAACGGCCGGGCCGTAACCCAAGGGCATCGGCGGACTTGCGCGTGACGTGCGCCAGTAGCAACTCATCACCGGCGGTCAGTTGCACGGTAAGCAATGGCTCAGTGGTGGGCACGACCTGCACGACTGTGGCCGGAAAGATATTCAATATGCTGGTGTTGGTTTGGTGTTCCAGCGTCAGGCTGACATCTTTGGCGGCAATCCGTACCCGCACAGCCTGACCCACGTCTACCTGGCATCGGGTTACCGTGAGCATGCCGCCGGAGAACTCCACATGAGTCAGGGCGTACTGCTGATCATGGCTGTCAACTACCGCTTCGATGACCGTCTCTGCAAGTGCCCCCTGCGACAGCGGTAAATCCAGTCGTGTAAACAGTTCCTGCACCGGGCCGGAAGCACTCACCTGACCGTTATCGAGCACGATGAGGTGGTCGCACAATCGGGCGATTTCGTCGACGACATGACTGACGTACAGTATGGGAATATCAAGCTGCGCATGCAGCGCTTCGAGATAGGGCAGGATATCCTGCTGGCGATCATAGTCCAGTGATGCCAGCGGCTCGTCCATCAGCAGCATGCCAGGTCCTGTGGCCAGCGCACGACAGATCGCAACGCGTTGTTGCTCGCCGCCTGATAACGTTGCCGGATGACGCGTCAGCAACGGCGCAATTCCCATCAACCCGATAAGCGGTGACAACGAGTCGAACGAGGGCCGTTGGGGATTACGCGTGCGCGCGTAATCGAGATTCTCACGCACGGTCAGATGTGTGAACAGGCTGGGTTCCTGAAAAACGTAACCAATATCGCGCTGGTGCGCGGGTACAAACAGTGCCTTGTCCTGCCACAACGCCTGGCCAACTTTAAGATAGCCGTCAGAATGACGATCAAGTCCTGCCATCGCGCGCAACAACGTTGTCTTGCCGGAGCCCGATGCACCAAAGATTCCGGTGACGCCGCTCGCCGGCACCGTAAAGTGTGCCTGAAGCGAGAAGCTTTTCCGGCGAATTCCGAAACGCGCGACGATATTCACGGTAACAGCAGCCGGAAGCGCCGGTTGCAGGCATACACCAGCATCAACAGCGCGAGAGAAAAGATCAGCAGGCTTGCGGCTAACCAGTGCGCATGCACATAGTCGAGCGATTCGACATGATCATATATCGCAATGGAGAGCACCTGGGTCTCTCCCGGAATATTTCCCCCGATCATCAGGACGACACCAAACTCGCCAATGGTGTGTGCAAAACCAAGTACCGTGGCGGTCAAAAACCCGGGACGGGCCAGCGGTATGGCGACCGAAAAAAACCGGTCCATTGGCGCGGCGCGCAACGTAGCGGCAACTTCCAGGGGGCGACGACCGATGCTTGTGAACGCATTTTGCAACGGCTGTATCACAAACGGCAAAGAATAGATCACCGAGCCGATGACGAGGCCGGTGAACGTGAAGGCGAGCGGCCGACCGCCGGTGGCCAGTGCAATTTTTCCAAGCGGTCCCTGGGGCCCCAGGGCAATCAGTAAATAAAATCCCAGCACGGTGGGTGGTAAAACCAGCGGTAACGCAATCAGTGCTTCAACTACAAATTTATAGCGCCAGCGGGTGCGTGCAAGCCACCAGGCCAGGGGCGTGCCAAAAACGAGTAACACGACGGTCGCAATGAGTGCCAGTTTAAGCGTAATCGCAAAGGCGGCAAGATCGGCATCGCTAAACATGATCTCGCAGTTCAGTCATAGCCATAGGCACGCAGCAGTTCCTGCACTTCGGTACTTTTCAAAAAGCGCACAAATGCTCTGACGGCGCTGGAATCATTGAGTACGACGGCCTGTTGCTCCAGCGGCGTGTACAGGGATGAGGGGACGGTCCACACGGCACCGCGAATGACCTGGTGGGGTTGCTTCAATTGCGACCAGGCGACCAGTCCCAGTGTTGCATTACCACTGTGCACAAACTGAAAGGCCTGCGCGATATTTTCGCCGCGCACCAATTGTGGTTGCAGATCTGCCCACAACCCCAGTGCTTCGAGCGTCTCTTTGGCGGCAGCTCCATACGGTGCCAGGCGTGGGTTGGCGATGGCAACTCTGTGAGGCGTAACGTCACGCAAGGCAGCATCGTCCACTGCCCGCTTTCCAGGCGCCCACAAGACCAGTTTGCCGGTCGCGTATGTGAAGCGGCTGCCGGGTATTGCGATACCTTCCTGCTCAAGCATCATGGGACGTTTGCGGTCGGCAGCCAAAAACACATCAAACGGTGCGCCGTTTTTTATTTGCGCGTAATGTTTGCCGGTGGCACCACTGGCCAGCAGCAGACGGTGTTCGCTTGTGGCTTCAAACCGTTCTGCAATTGCAGTCATGGCGGTGCGAAAATTACTTGCAACCGCAACCCGTATCTCCGCTGCTGCGGCGCTGACCGGGAAAGCGCCCACCAGTGTGATCAGAAGGAGCAGCAGTCTGAATTTATGCCCGTTTTTGTGCAGCATGAGGACTCTCCTGCGCCACGAAATCTTGCGGCAATTACCAGCAACAGCGAATATCGTTACACATGCCGCAGGGTTCGTACAGGGGGAGTGTTGACTGCGCTACGGGCAGCGACGACGCCGCTCACCCCGACGACCAGAACCCCGGCCACAGTTCCTGTCAACCACAGCCAGGGGTCAGGCGTGTAGTTCAGATCAAAGAGCTGTTTTGCAGCCAACCCGCCCACGACGCTGGCACCCAGGGCTGCAAACACACCAGCCGCGAGTCCCAGCGCGGCAAACTCTGCGGCAATGCCGGCAAGCACTGTACGCCGGCGGGCGCCAAAAGCGCGCAGCAGAGCGCTTTCGTAGCGGCGCTCATCCAGCGTTGTCTGCACCGCCGCAATCAACACGATCAGACCGGCGAGAAAAGTAAACGCAAAAACCGATTGTACTGCCAGCGCCGCCTTGTCGATGACGCGCCGCACCTGTTCGAGCACAGCCTCGATATCGATCACCGAAACACTGGGATACTCACGCACAAAGCGCAACAACTCCGCGCGTTTGCCGTCCGGAATTTTCAGGCTGGTGATAAACGTGCGCGGATACTCAGCCAGTGCTGCCGGTGAAAAAACCATGAAAAAATTTGGCTCGAATGAGTCCCACTTCACGGTGCGAAACGAGCTTACCTTCGCGTCAAGTTCTTCGCCGGCCAGAATAAACTTCAGGCGGTCGCCAAGCTCAAGCCCCATTTCCTCGGCCGCCTCAATTTCCACCGAGACCAGTGCCGGACCCGTGTAGTCAGTGGTCCACCAGAAGCCGGCAACCAGGTTGTTGGTTGCCGACAGCCGGTCGGCATACGTCAGGTTGGCACCGCGGCTGGCCAGACGCCGGCCGCGCGGGGTTGGGTAACTGCGCTCGTCAACCGCGACGTCATTGATATGCGTCATGCGCGCCCGCACCAGCGGGACAAAGTCCGGGTCACCGAGCCCTGAGGTGGACAGGACTTGTGCAACGCCGGCAAGCTCATCGGATTGAATATTGATCAAAAAGTGATTGGGCGCATTGTCATCGAGTGTTGCACGCCAGCCGAGCAGCAGGTCATTACGCACCAGCGTCAGCACCAAAAGGACCATGATGCTGAGCCCGAAGGCGACTACCTGGATGGCGCTATGGCTGCCACGGCGGGCAATATTTGCCAGACCATAACGCCATGCAACTCCGACACGCCCACGCCGGCGGGCCAGCCATACAATTAACAGACGCCCCACCAGGTACAGCAGGCCCCCCGTGAGTGTGGTACCCCCGAGTATCACGGCAAGTAACTTGAGATCCCGCACTGACCAGTAAACCAGTGCACCGATGGCGATCAGAGCTGCCCCGTAGGTGAGTATCATTCCCGGCGGTGGTGGTGCCAGATCACGGCGCAGAACCCGCAATGGCGGTGTGTGTCCAAGCCGCAGTACAGCAGGCAGAGCGAACCCGGTCAGCAAAATGATGGCCGTACCAAAACCTGGAATGAGTGGTGCCATCGATGGGGACGGCAGGTCGCCACGCAACAGGCCGGCGAGTATCACCGACAAAATTCGTTCCGCACCGTAGCCCAGCAGTGCGCCCAGGCTGCTGGCGATCATTCCGATCACCAGCAGCTGCGTTAGTGCGCTCACAATGACAAAGCGTTGGGTCGCGCCGATGCTTTTCATCAGTGCGGCGGTGTCAAGATGGCGCTCGGCATACCGTCGTGCCGACATCGCCACCGCGACAGCGGCCAACAGCAGACTGACCAGCGAAGCCAACGCAAGAAACCGGCTGGCGCGACTGATTGCGCTGTTTAACTGCTGGCCGGCGTCACCGCGATCCTCAAAGCGGGTGCTCTTTTCGAGCGTGGGTTTTATCTGTTTTGCAAACTGCCGAACAGCATCGCGGGTGCCGGCGTATAGCTGTCCATGACGCACCCTGGAGCCCGTACCGACAAGACCGGTACCGGGGATATCGGCCAGATTCATGATCAGGGAAGGAGCCAGACCAGTAAATCCCGGGGACTGATCTGGTCGATAGATCAGAACATTCGTCACGGTGAACGTCGCGGCTCCCAGTTCGATCGTCGCACCGACATCCGCGCCAAGGCGTGCCAGCAAGGCGGTGTCCAGCCACACCTCGCCTGGCACCGGGATCGTCTGAACGACAGCCGGTTCTGCCAGCAGTGAGGTGGCGACCCGAATTTCGCCCCGTAGCGGGTAACCGGTACTGACCGCATGCACCGAGGCCAGAACACTCTCATCGCCAGCAAACACGACGCTTGGAAACGACAAGGTGGTGGCGCTCTTCAGACCGGCCTCGGTGGCGGCATCGAGTCTTGCGGTGTCCAGCGCGTCCGGTGAACTGAGACGAATATCAGCTGCCAGCACTTCGGCGGCTTGTAACGCAACCGCCTGCCCGATGCGATCTGTCAGAAATCCAATCGCCGTAACCGTAGCCACAGCAATCGCAAGCGCGGCTCCCAAGGCCGCAAGCTCACCGGCGCGCGCATCGCGCCACAGCGCCCGCAGACCGAAAGCTACGGCGTTCATTGTGTGTCAACCAGACGGCCAGCGAGCAAATCCAGGCGCAGATCACATCGGGCCGCGAGCTTTTCGTCGTGGGTTACCAGCACGAGCGTGGCCTGCTGTTCCTGATTCAGTGCGAACAACAGATCAATGATTTTTTTGCCCGTCACGCTGTCCAGGTTGCCGGTAGGTTCGTCGGCAAACAGTACAGCGGGTCCGCTGGCAAACGCCCGGGCAATCGCAACACGCTGTTTTTCGCCCCCGGAGAGCTGGTTGGGGTAATGACCAAGACGCTCCGCCAGGCCCACAGAGGTGAGGACCTCACGGGCACGCTCCCGCGGGCCACGGGCGCCGTCCAGCTCCAGTGGTAGCATGACATTTTCGAGGGCCGTGAGAGATGGCACCAGGTGAAAGCTCTGGAACACAAAGCCGACACGGTGTGCGCGCAGAGCTGCCCGCCCGTCCTCATCCAGCGCGCCCAGTTCAATATCGTCCAGCCAGACCCGCCCGGAGCTCGCATCATCAAGACCGGCAAGCAGGGCGAGCAGAGTTGATTTACCAGCACCGGATGGCCCACAGATGGCGACAGAGCGGCCACGCTCGACTTTGAAACTCACGTCGTCGAGAATGGTCAAAGATCCTTCGGGGCTGGCAACCTGTTTGGTCAGATGGTCGGCGCGTAATGTAATTGTGGATAAATCGCTCATGCTGAAATGGATAATCTCTTTTCTGTTATTAAGTCATGTGTCCGTGTGGTCGGACACGGCCGAAGTTTCGCAGCGCCACCATGAAGAACCTGTGATTCTTGTGATTGGCGACAGCCTGAGCTCAGCGTATGGCATTGACATAGACGCAGGCTGGGTGGCGTTGCTGCAGTCTAAAATCACCGGCCTTGACTGCGATTATAAGGTGCTGAACGCCAGCGTGACCGGAGATACTACCGCAGGTGGACTGACGCGACTCAAAAAAGCACTGGTGCGCCATCAGCCGGCACTGGTAGTACTCGAGCTTGGTGGCAACGATGGCTTGCGCGGTACACCGTTGAGTGTAGTAGAAAAAAACCTGTCTGCGATGATCGAACACAGCAGTGCTGCCGGTGCCGGTGTGGCGCTGCTCGGAATGCGCATTCCGGTCAATTACGGGCCCCGTTATGCGCGCCAGTTTCACGACCTGTATCGCAAGCTTGCGGCACAATATGATGTGCCTCTCACCGAATTTTTTATGGAAGGAGTGGCGCTGAATCCGGCGCTGATGCAGGCAGATGGTATCCATCCGAATGCGCAGGCTCAGCCGGTTCTGCTGGCTAATGCGTGGCCCGCAATCACCCAGGCACTGGGCGAGGGATGCCAGACACACTAGGTAACAACATCTACCGCGTGGCGATACGCGCAGCGGCTACAGGCCGCACTGGTGTGGTGATGTGGTCAGACGTAACGCTTCTTCACCGTCAATCGTGCGATATAACACGGTAATCGCAATGCCGGCCCCGAGGTATTTGCGCCAGTCCTGCTGGTCGCATGAGGAGGCAAGGATCGATTCTTTGAGTTCGGCAACCACCGGTGGCAGATATTCTGAATTGACGGTCATGTAAACCAGCGTGTACTGAAAGACCATTTCCTTCAGGGTCGCTGCCTCGACGCCTTCAAAACGGGTGTCCTGATTAATCATGACCGGTGGTTCGAACAAGTCATTAATCTTGCGTGCAATGTCGACAAGATCCTGATCACCGGCCGCAGCAACAGAAAACGACGCGGCAAAACACGTCGTCAGGATGATTAAAATTCGCCGCCAGGTGGACGCTGTGCACATGATGGTTGATTCGCTGTGTAAGCTAACGCCGCTGCAAGTCTAGCATATGGGATAGTTTGTACAGCAAACGGCACGGAGCCGGCACGCCGGTCAATCGCGGATGCGCAGCCCGCATTGTGTACATCTATAACCGTTTCTCCTGAAAAACAGGGGGATTCCCAGCAAGAAGAAGGAGACGAACGCGGGCACCTTGCCAAAAACATGCGGTTCGATACTGGTGCTTCCACAGCGTTGACAGGCTTCCTCGTCAATACCAAGCTCAGCATGCAGGGCGTCGGAATAATCGGTTTGCAGGATTTGCCTGGCCTGGGTTTCGAACTCGGCTGGCACCCGTATCCGAATGCCGCCCATGGCATCCGACATCAGCCAGTCATTGTGAATCGTGTGCTGGTCGGCAATAAAAACCGGAATTCCGGCGTGTTCCAGGCTGGCGCGTGCAACGTGAGCTTCCCACGGAAAAGTACAGCGGGCGACGACGACACCGTCTTTCATGTGATCACCCACTTAACAGATGCAGCGTCATCAAGGATACTGCAGATCAAATCCAGCCGGTGGCACCGCGCAAGCGGGGGCAGTACGGCTACCATTGTTGCGCCAGCCCGCGGCTGTAGGCATTCAGGTAAATAACAAAAAAAACAATCATGACAAGATCGGCGCCAAGCGCCAGCGCAGCATGCTTTAATACACTGCCGCCCAGCAGCAGCGTGGTGATGACAAACATCAGCTTGCCGGCTGTTGCCAACACCAGAACCACAGGTCGATACTGTGGTTGCCACGCGCACCAGATCAGGGCGATGCCCAGCAACGTGACTACTGCGCCAAAGTTGCGTGCAATGAACAACGCCAGATCCCCATCCACGGTGGCACCAAAAAACCATTGCAGCGCAGTACCTGGTGCAATCACGAGGGTGACCATCGTGCATGTCAACGCACCGCAAATCAGCAAAATTGTTTTTATATGGGCAACGACAAACGACATGAACAATCTCAAATCAGGTGACAAATCCACGTACCGATAAATGGTGACACAGAATTTTGTGTCCGCAAAGTCGTTGCTCGGGTACCTCTGCGATTTTACGTCTGCAGTGGTGCGAGTATGCCCGCGGGAACGCGTTCAAGCCATTTCCCCGTGCGGGGTGTTTCGAATGCGCATGACAGGGCGAGTCAGCCTGTGAGCGTGCATTTGTGCCGGTGCGCCCGTGCAGGTATGGCGGTTGGGCCCCGGAGTGCGAGTGCGGCGGTGTGGTAATGCACGTGCAAGCAAAACAGTGGCAGTACACCCTGGCCTTTCGCGGCGAGTTGTCCACAGCCAGCATGCCGGACGCGGTGCGTTGCATTGAGCGCGCAAAGCACGCGGTTCCTGGTCTGGTGCTGGTTGCGGCTGGCACACGCCAGGCGGGCAGCGCGACCGGGCATGCTATCATTCACCGCCTACCGGTTCGCGCCATTGGATCAGCAAGAGGTCGTTAGTATGTTGCGTTGTATTGGGCTGTCAGCTATTGCAGCAGTTTTGATGTCTGGCCAGGTCGTGACTCAGGCCAACCCGGTGGCCGTGCCCGAGCAGGATCGTGCCAGTCGCCTCAAAAAACAAAGTAAAACAAGCACTGCGCCGGTAACGATAGGTGGCGAAATAACGGTGACCCGCGAGCTCAAAGCGCCACGGCTGCGCCGCCAGTCAGACTCCCGTTGCAAGGCGGTGGCTGAAATCTCGTATTTGCAATTGAATGATCGTATCCGCGTGGATACCGCGATCACGAGCAAGGAATGTGCGTCATCCAGTGGTGAGTATCGTTTGCAGGTGCGCACCAGGGGAGAAAGTGGTCAGGCGCAGTTACGCACGTTCACCGAATCGTGGGCAGCGACGTCAGATGCCAGTGACAAAGCACAGAAATTTTATGACATGGGCGGCGATACTGAGTTGCTGCGGGCGCGCGTCCATCGGGTGACCTGCACATGTGACGGGGCGGGTGATACCGAACAGTAACCCGCCGGATAGCACGGTTACTCCGGGTGCGTGGCGTGCCGGCACACCGGGCACTGGGGGTCTTTGGTCAGCGTCAGACTCTTCCACTGCAAGGTGCCAGCGTCAAAGCAGTGCAACTGGCCGCACTGCGGATCATCACGCACCAGCAAATTAATTGCGGCGGTTGCGGCGAGACTACCCATTACGCCAACCAATGGTGTCAGCACACCCTGACCCCGGCAGTCACCGGTTTCTTCATCGTCTTCGGTATACAGGCACCGGTAGCAAGGGCTGCTCGCCTGATCATTACGAAACACGATCATCTGGCCTTCGTTGCGGATGGCCGCTACCTCTACCAGCGGTACACCGGTATCCACAGCAGCACGATTGACAGCAAAACGAGTACCAAAATTGTCGCTGCAATCAATGATGCAGTCGACTTGTGCAACTGATTGCTGCAGGCGGGCAGGCGTGAGACGCTCGTTGATGAGTGTATAGCGCACGTCTGGATTGAGCTGTTGCAGACTCTCCTGCGCAGATGAAGTTTTCGGGCGATTCAAATCGGCCGTCGTATGCAGCGGCTGCCGCGGCAGATTGGACAAGTCGACCGTATCAAAGTCATTCAGCACAAGATGGCCGATGCCCGCCGCTGCCAGGTAAGTCGCGACCGGCGATCCCAGGCCACCGAGGCCCACAATCATTGCGCTTTTTTGTGCGAGCCGGCGCTGGCCGTGTTCACCCCAGCCATCCAATGCAATCTGGCGCGCATACCGTGTGTGCCAGTCATCGGAGTTGTCGTCGGAGTTCATATCAGGTGTCTGCATACGCGCCAGTATAGCCGCTCGATGGGCCGTCAGCGGTCGATGCCGGGTGGCTGATAGTGATCGTCGGTGCCCGGTACGGTGACAAATAGTCGGTGCGTAAAGGATTGTTCATTGATTTGCGGCGCAAATTGCCAGGAGCGCACTGCAATAATCGCGGCGTCGTTGAACGTTGGGTGGGAACTGTTGAGCACCTGTGCCGTCGCCACCGTACCGTCGGGATTTACCGTAATAAACAGCTCAACCCATCCGTTACCGATGGCCTGGCGGTTGGCAGTAGCGGGATAGGTCAGCGCATCGCCACGTAGCAACACCGGCAGACCAGCCGCGCGCGCATCGTCACGATGGGATGCGGTGGTTTCAAACGTTGCTTTGACGGACGTTTCGGGGCGCTGTGACGGTGAGCTATGAACACTCGATTGGGCGTCGTCAGATGAAGGTGCAGAGGTTGCACACGCGGCAATTAACATGACAGACGCGACTATTGCCAGGCAGTGAACGCCCATCACTTTTCCGATTTGAGACCTCGGGTCATGAGTGCGGAGACCGCCTTCTTCGGGGCTTTGCCTTCATACAGCACCTGGTAAATTTCGGCGACGATGGGCATTTCAACATCGAGAGTTTTTGCTACCTGCATCACTGCGCGCGCCGCGCGCACACCCTCGACGACCTGACCGATTTCCTCAGCGGCTTCGTCGATGCTTTTGCCTGCTGCCAGTGCCAGTCCCATGCGTCGGTTGCGGGACAAATTGTCGGTACACGTCAACATCAGGTCACCCACTCCCGCCAGCCCCAAAAAGGTATCCTGATCGGCCCCCAGGGCCATGCCGAGGCGCGACATTTCAACGATGCCGCGCGTGATGAGCGCCACGCGCGTGTTGGCGCCAAACCCGAGTCCGTCGGAAATCCCGGCACCGATTGCCAGCACGTTTTTCACGGCACCGCCGACTTCCACCCCGACCATGTCATGCGTGGTATAGGCACGAAACGTGGGATCGGAAATTTCTTCTGCCAGTTCCCGGGCAAATTCATCGCAATTCGATGCAATGGTCATGGCCGTGGGCAGGCCCTGTCCTACTTCGGCAGCAAATGTCGGTCCGGACAGGACGGCCGTCGGGATGTCATCGCCGAGAATTTCGCGCGCAACCTGATGAGGCAATTTACCCGTGTTTTCCTCGAATCCCTTCGTTGCCCACGCGACACGCGCGTCTAGCGGTAACAGAAACTCGAGCTTCTCCAGCATCGCACGAAAAGCATGGCTGGGGACCGCGATCAAAATATCCCTTGCACCAGAGATGGTTTCGGCAAAGTCGAGATTAATGGTGAGTTTCTCAGGGAAGGGCGCGTCGGGCAGGTACCGGGCATTGATGCGTTCGTCCCGCATGGCTTTCAACTGTGCCGGATCGCGACCCCACAGCACCGTCTCGCGGCCGCCGCGAGCGAACTGGATTGCCAGCGCCGTTCCCCAGGAACCGGCGCCCAGCACCACCAGCGGTTTGTCCAGCAACTTGTCCGCCGCGGTTGTTGTCGCTTTCGAGTTGGATTTACTCAATGTCGGTCTTCAGTCTGGGCGGCACCCGCTTGAGCTTGCTGCAGCTCCTGTTGATGCTGTGCCAGCAGGGCATCGAAGTTGATTGGCTGCAATGTGAGGCCAGGGAAGCCGCCGCGCACGACCAGGTCAGATATGGCTGCGCGTGCGTACGGGTACAACTGGTTGGGGCAAAATGTTGCGGCAACATGGCGAATTTCCTCTTCGGAAAGACCATCAAACGTAAAGACTCCTGCTTGCTGCACTTCGCACAAGAACGCGTTGTCGTCCTTGTTTTTGACTTCCACCGTCACAGAGAGCACGACTTCATACTGTCCGTCATCCTGTTTTGACGACTGGGTATTGAGGTTCAGGTTCACGTGAGGTTGCCATTCATCGGTAAATGCTGCGGGTGTGTTGGGTGCTTCGTAGGACGCGTCTTTCAGATACAGACGCGTGATACCGATTTTTCGGACTTCCTGGTTTGCTGCGGGTTGCTCTGCCATGATAATTACCTGTATTCGTTATTTAACTGTTTGCTACTGTTTTAGCAATTGATCGAGTTCACCGTTACGCTCCAGCGCATACAGCTCATCGCATCCACCGACATGATGATCGTCCACAAATATCTGCGGAACGCTGGTACGTCCGGAACGCTCACGCATGATCAGGCGCTGCTCGGCATCCTGATCGACGCTGATGTCTTCAAAGTCTACGCCTTTATCCTCCAGTAATTGCCGGGCGCGGATGCAGAACGGGCAAAAACGTGTGCCGTACAGCGTAATTTTCGGCATCACTTACCTTTCTCGACGGGTAAGTTTTCACGCTTCCAGGCGGCCAGCCCGCCTTTAAGACTGGCGGCCTTGAAATTGAGCTGGCGCAAAATCCCGCCGGCTTTTGCTCCCTGAAGTCCCAGGTCGTCATACACAACGATCACGGAATCTTTATGCGGTTTCAGTACTTTACTGGCACGCTCCTCCAGATCATCAAAGGCGATATGCACCGCATTGAGGATGTGACCGGCCCGAAATAGCTCCAGGCTGCGTACATCGACAATAGTGGCACCGTTGTTCATCAGTGCAACGGTTTCTGCCGGTGACACATCCAGACCTTTGCGGCCCAGCAGGCGCATTTCGTTGACGATCATCAATATCGTCAGGCCAAACGCCAGACCGACGAGAAACGGATGATTGGAAGCAAATTCAATAATCTGAGCCATACGGGCGCTTGGTCCTTACAAATCAATGTCTTGAGTCCTGCGGAGCCGTGGCGATGCCGCAGGGCGCGGCATTATACCACTGCCCTATGTTAGGAAAGCAAAAAACACTAGAATACGGACTGCTTTGAAGCAGGAACCATTATGAAAAACAAACCACGCCCGGTAGCACTGTTGATTATGGACGGCTGGGGCTACCGCGAAAATAAAGAGGACAATGCGATTGCGACTGCGGCAACGCCAAACTGGGACAAACTGTGGCGGGAGCAGGCGACCACCGTGATTGACACGAGCGGTATCAATGTCGGGCTGCCAAAAGGGCAGATGGGAAACTCAGAGGTAGGCCACCTGAACCTCGGCTGGGGACGCGTGGTTTACCAGGAATACACCAGGATCAGTGCCGCGATCGAAGACGGTAGTTTTTTTGACAATGACACGCTGGTCACGGCGATCGATGCCGCCGTCGCTGACAACAGAGCCGTGCATTTGATGGGATTGTTAAGTCCCGGTGGCGTGCACAGCCACGAAGACCATATCGTTGCCGCGTGTGAACTGGCCGAATCCCGGGGTGCCAGGCGGATTTACCTGCATGCGATGCTGGATGGACGCGATATGCCGCCCCAAAGCGCGGCAGCGTCGATCGAAAAGCTGGAGCGCACATTTACCCGGCTGGAAGTGGGTCGTATTGCAACGCTTTGCGGTCGCTATTACGCCATGGATCGTGACAATCGCTGGGACCGTATTCAAAAAGCCTACGATCTGTATACGCTCGGCACTGCCGATTATGAAGCCGCGAGTCCACTGGAAGCGTTGCAGGCAGCTTACGAACGCGGTGAAAATGACGAGTTTGTCGCGCCGGTGAGAATCGCAGCACCAGCCTGTATCGACGATGGTGATGCGGTACTTTTTTTAAATTTTCGTGCCGATCGGGCGCGGCAGATCACCCGGGCATTTATCGAACCGGACTTCACCGGTTTTGAGCGCGCGGTTGTACCGCAGTTACAGTCGTTTGTCTGCATGACTCAATACCACGCGGATTTTGATGTGCCGGTGGCGTTTCCACCGGCAGCGTTGACAAACGTGCTGGGAGAATTCCTGGCCAATGCCGGTCTTACCCAACTGCGCATTGCGGAAACCGAAAAATATGCGCACGTAACTTTCTTTTTTAACGGGGGTCGCGAAGAACCATTTAATGGTGAAGAGCGGGTGCTGGTACCGTCTCCGCGGGTGGCCACCTATGACCTTCAGCCGGAAATGAATGCGCCAATTGTCACCGATAAACTAATCGATGCAATAGAGCAGGACCAGTTTGATGTCATCATCTGTAATTTCGCCAATGCAGACATGGTGGGTCACACCGGTAATTTTGATGCTGCTGTGAAAGCGATCGAAGCGCTGGATAAATGTATTGGCAGAATTGCACAGGCCTTGCAGGACGCGGGTGGCGAAATGCTCGTTACTGCAGATCACGGCAACGCCGAAAAAATGCGTGATGCAGACACTGGCCAGGCGCATACAGCTCACACCACCTGCAAGGTGCCACTGGTGTACATGGGGCGCAAGGCGGTTCTGGCAGAAGGCGGAACGCTGTCTGATATTGCGCCAACGTTATTGCACATCATGGATCTTCAACCACCGGAAGAAATGACCGGGCGTTGCCTGATCACGTTTGCGGACGCCAGCGCAAAGAGTGCGTAAAGCACCGGCTGCAGCAGTTGGGGTGCTGTGTGCGGCAACGTTGTTGGCGTCTGTTGCACAGGCCAGTGAAGAAGAGCAACTCGATGCGGTGCGGGCCCGGATTGAAAGAGTCGAGCAGCAACTGGCAGCGAGTATCAACGAGCGCGATCACATGCAGGGCCGGCTTGCAGAGGCAGAACGGCTGGTCAGCGAATTGCAAAACAACATTGCCTCGCTAAACCGGGAGCGTGCAGCAACCGAGTCACGGCTGGCGGAACTGGAGACCCAGCGCCAGCAGGCGTTAGATGATCTCCAGCAGCAAAAATCCCGGCTCGCCGAGCAGGTTTATGCAGCCTATGTGGGTGGTCGTAAAGAAAAAATAAAACTTTTGCTGAGTCAAAAAGACCCTGCCGAGTTGGGCCGCGTTGCTGTTTATTACCAGTATTTGAATGCGCAGCGGCTGGCAAAAATCAACGCCGTGCGGGAACTGGTTTCGACACTTGAGCAACTCAAGGCGCAAAGCGCGTTGGAAAACCAGACGATTAAACGATTGCAACGGCAGCGGCATGTTGAACTTGAACAATTAAAATCCGCCCGGCAGGAACGCCAGGGCGCTATTGCGGCAATTAATCTGCGCATTCGCAGTTCGACCGATGAAGTCGCGCGCCTGACCGCAGAAGAGCAAAAGCTCGTGCGGTTGATCGAGGAACTCGACAGTATAATGAAAGAGTTCCCGGTGGGGTCGCGCACAGCGTTCAGCAAACTGAAAGGCGAGTTGGCATGGCCGGTAAAGGGCCGGCTGGTGGCTGATTTCGGGCAGCGTCGTAATGGTTCGTCAATCAGCTGGGACGGTGTGCTGATTGGTGCGCAACGCGGTACCTCGGTGCGCGCGGTTGCACGTGGGCGCGTGGCGTATGCTGACTGGTTACCGGGGCAGGGTTTGCTGGTGATTATTGAGCATGGAAATGACTACTTCAGTCTCTACGGAAGAAACGAAACCGTCCTGGCGGAGCCGGGCGACTGGGTAGAACCCGGCGAGGCGATTGCCACGATCGGTGATTCCGGTGGCCAGGCGCAAGTCGCTTTGTATTTCGCAATTCGCAAAGCCGGTAGGCCAATAAACCCAAGACCGTGGTTCAAGGGGTCCGTCAGCCGCCGTTAAGCACGGTGTGACATTGTGCTGCACCGCAACAGGCGAAGTTTTACCAGTAACGGCCTGCCGGCTCTAATTCTCACCAGTCGCTGTGATATCTTCCCCCGTGAGTCAAGAATTTCCAATTGGTGGTGCTTTATGAATCCACGCACACTTACTGTTTTGTCCATCGGATTTATTCTGGGGCTGTCGGTGTCCTCCTGGCAGCCAGTCAGTGCAGAGCGCGAACCACCGGCCAATGATGTACAGGTTTACCAGGACGGTGCCAGGCTGATTGCGGAAGTCATGGATAAAATTAAATCCGAGTACGTGGAGATCGTCCCGGATCAACAGCTTTTTGAAGCGGCCGTGAGCGGCATGGTTGCGGGCCTGGATCCGCACTCGGTGTTCCTGTCAGCCGAACGGTTCCGGGATGTGAAAATCAGCACCACCGGCAACTACGCTGGCATTGGTGTGGAACTCAATACCGAGAATCGTGCCATCGTGGTCGTCGCACCCATCGACGGTGGCCCGGCGGCACGTGCCGGGATGCTGGCGGGTGACACGATCATCATGGTAGACGGTGTGCCGGTCAACCCGGACAGTATTGACGAAGCGCTGACCCATATGCGTGGCGAGATCGGTAGCTCGGTTGCATTGTCAGTGATGCGAAAAAACGTTGCTGAAGTGCTGAGTTTTGATCTGATTCGCGAGCAGATAAATCTCAGCAGTGTGAGTGGCCGCATGCTGGAAGAGGGACTGGCCTATGTGCGCATCAGCCAGTTCAGTGAAACAACCCACCAGGATTTGCATGTTTTCTTATCGGAGTTGGCGCGGTTGCACGGAAAACTCCAGGGCCTTGTAATTGATTTGCGCAACAATCCCGGTGGAGTCCTGGATGCTGCAGTACGGGTGTCCGACATCTTTTTGGACGATGGGGTGATCGTGACGGCGGACGGCCGCACCGATTCCTCGGATTTTGAGTTTTCCGCTCATCCCGGTGATGCCATCAATGGCGCCGGCTTAGTCGTATTGGTAAATTCAGGCAGTGCCTCGGCAGCGGAAATCGTCGCAGGCGCGCTGCAGGATCACGCGCGCAGCACTGTCATTGGTGAAAAAACATTTGGCAAAGGGTCGGTGCAAACCGTGTTGCCGCTGGCGGATGGTCAGGCGCTGAAGCTGACCACGTCTTATTACTTCACTCCGTCGGGGGCATCCATCCACGGACAGGGCATCGAACCCGATATTGTTGTTGAACAACACGGCGAATCTGACCTGCCGCTGCAAAGCGCTGTAGACCACTTAAAATCTGCCCGACTGCAAAGCCGGAATCATTGACCCATGCGGACGAGTATTCGCACGGTGTTCATAGTCGGTCTTTTGTGTTTCGCGCCAGCTTTCGCGGCCGGCGCTGATTCCGGTGGGTTTGAGCAACAGCCGGTTTCAGGAGCGGTGGTTGCTATCATCATCGATGATCTGGGTAATCACGGACTGGATAGTGCGCGCATTGCGGCATTGCCGGGACCCGTTGCCTGCGCTGTCCTGCCGCACACCCCGCATGGCCGCGCGGTGGCCGAACAGGCCCATGCACTAGGCAAGGAGGTATTGCTGCATTTGCCACTCGAGGCTCTGAGCAACAATAGTCTGCTGGGCGATGGTGCGATCAAACTGGATGACTCAGCGTCAACCGTGGCGCGCGTGCTCCATGAAAATCTGCAATCCATACCGCATGTCGTTGGCATTAACAATCATATGGGCAGTCTGTTGACCCGGCATCCGGGACATATGGGCTGGCTGATGCAGGCACTGCAGGATACGGGTCACTTGTTTTTTGTCGACAGTGTAACGACCCGCCACAGTGTCGCGTTTGAAGTCGCACGCGAATATTCCCTGCCGGCGGTGAAACGGGATATTTTTCTTGACCGGCAGCGCAATCCGGATTACGTGTTGCAACAGTTTGAAAAACTTGTCGCACGCGCTCTTGATAAAGGGTACGCAACGGCCATTGGCCACCCATTCCCTGAGACTCTCGAGATGCTGGAAGCACAGCTGCCACGGTTGCGTGATATGGGTGTGACACTGATCAGCGTGGGCGATATGATTCGCCATCAGAATGAAATGGGCCATAGGGACCGTCCGGCAACGCACTGGGCCAGGGCCTCATCCGCAGCGTCTCCCGCAGCGGTGGTGTCGGGAGCGACAGTCGTTATGCCGCAGTTGCAGGAGTCACAATGAAAACATTTGCCGGAACAATTACCCTGGTTTTTCTGACTGTGTTGCTTGGGGGCTGTGATGACAGTGGTCAGCGGGAAGAGCAGGCTGCCGCCGCCGCTCGGGCGGCCGAGGAGAAGCTGAAAACCGGGGCGGAGAAAGCGGAAGGCATCATCCGTAATCTGTCGCAGGCGGTAGAACAGTTGAATAACGATGTGGCGACTGTATCCAAAGACGAGCTCAAGAAGATGTTGCCTGTAGAAGTCCCCGGGATGGAGCGCACCAGCTATTCGGCCAGCCGCCGTGGCATTGAGGGCTTTAGTTTTACTCATGTCGAGTCTGAATTTACCGCAGATGACGGTGACGGTAGCCTGGTTCTCAGTATTACCGACATTGGTAATGTCAGCGGCTTTGCAGCATTGGGCCTGGAGGTTCTTGATGTCGAAATTGACGAGGAAAACCAGGACGGTTTCAAACGTTCCGGGTCTTACAAGGGCTTTAAGTCCTTTCAAAAACATGCTTCCCGGAACGCTCGCAGTGACTCGGAAATACTCGTATTCATCGAGGGACGCTTTATCGCAAAAGCACAGGCGCGTAATGTCGAGTGGGATCTGGTCGCTACTGTTTTTGACAGCATACCCATCGAAACGCTGCCTGACATGATTGATTGAACTGCTCTTTTGAATCGCACCGAGTTGTTTGCAGCGAGAGTTAAATGAACGGGCGCCGCATTATTGGAGTTTGCGCTGTCATCGTGTGGGCATATGCCGCATGGATATTCTGGCAGGACTATCAACACAGTCAGACCTATCCGCGTGAGGAACGCGAGGTTATCAGTCAACCGGGGCCGGTTAGTTTCGGGGCAACAGATATTACCGTGATCGAGGCGCCGGCGTTGTCGTCTGATGATTTTGTGCAGGCCCGGTTGACCCTGAATATTGGTAGTGAATACTTTACGGCAGATGACGAAGCGTGGATCGATACACGAGCCGATCCCGATGACTATCGGGCGCGTTACCTGGAACGCTTCGACATGGGTTACCTGACCAGTGATGCTTCAAGGCGGCTTTATATTGTCGAAACGCTGCAGGGAGAGTATGCGCTTGCTGACGAGCCGTTGGTGAATTTATGGAGCATCGATGAACTGGGACACATCGCCAGCCTGATGGCGGTGACACCGGCACAGGCCCATCGGGAACCGGCATGGGCAGCGGTGTTTGCCCGTTCCCACGCCGCCGCGCCGCGCGCGATCCCGGCGATGGCGGCAATGGTCCTTGGCCTGGGGTTGATGTTGCCGCTGATGGGTCGATTCTGGCGCGAGGGAAGCTGGGGTATCATTTGCGCACTCGCTCATTTTCTGGTCCCCATTATCGGTGGCGCACCATTGCTGGCTGCACCCGGCCTGGGTTACCTGGTGCCGGCCGTCGCGCTTGCTTTTGTAGTGACTGCCGCCGTTGGCGCTGCGTTGGCCCGTTGGTGGCGCAAGCTGCAACTTGAGAGCCTGGCATTACGCGCCCTGGGCATTTGCCTGGTGCCTTGTGTGACGTTGCTGACCGGTGTGTTGGCAGCGGTGGGTCTGGCCGCGGGTTTTGCCCTGCTCGTGGATAACTCCGGCGGGGTCGCAACTGGGCAGAATTTTACTGATGGTCTGTTGCGCCCCACCGTTTTGTTGTTGCGCACGGGCGTCGGTGTTGCTGTGTTGTTGATGCTGACCGGCGGCTTGTACCAGGTCTTTATGGCACGCAAGATGCGCCGCTCGCAAACCAAATCGGTCTGATGAACGTTTCACTGAACGACTGGATGGGGTGAACTCCCGAGAGACCGGTTGATTTCAGTGCGACCACAGCCAATGGCTTCCGGTATACTCTGGGACCCGGCAAAACCCAGGTATGCACCGTGTCTATAATCGTAGCCGTCCGCAAGGGCGACCAGGCAGTTTTGGCAGCAGATACTGCACAAAGTGACGACACTCTCATTATGAAGAGCAAATATCTGCTCAATCACAACAAACTGGTTCAGGCTGGCGACAGCTGGATTGGCCTGGCCGGCTGGTCGGCATCCCAGGATATTTTTGAAAGTCTGGTGCGTAATCATGAAGAGTTGATGAAATTTGGCACGCGCCAGGAAATATTTGACAGCTTTATAAAGATTCACAAGCTGATGAAAGATGAGTATTTCATTGACACTCAGGAAGATAAAGAACAACCGGTGGAGTCCAGTCAGATGAGCGCGATCATCGTTAACCCCAATGGTCTGTTCGAAATCGAGAGTTACCGGTCAGTCAGTGAATATTCACAGTTTTGGGCGCTTGGCTCAGGCAAGCGACTGGCGCTGGGTGCGCTGCATGCACTGTATGATCAAAGCGATGATGTTGTGGCCATAGCAAAAGCTGCGGTCACTGCGGCCTGTGAGTTTGACGACGGCTGTGCGTTGCCGCTAACTTGGCAGGCCATTACGCTGACACCGCCTGCCGCTCCCTCTTCCTGAAAAATGTAACGAGTCGGCCGGGGTTCCGGTAACAGGAGAAATCATGACGATAAAAAACTTTTTTAATGCGCTGGTCATTTGTGGGACCTGCAGTGTGCTGCTGGCCTGTGCGCCAGGCAATGACCAGGGGGCTGATGAAAATGTCGTTTTACCGGCCACCAAGACCGCCAAAAAAGTACCGGTCGATAAAAAACCGGCGCTGCTCGATCATGCGCGATCGCGACTGGATATCTATGCAACGTTTCCACTGACCGCCTCACTGGATCACCTGAGTGCAAATCAAAAGAAAATGATCCCAGTTTTGATTGAAGCATCGAAGATCATGGATGAACTGTTCTGGTTGCAGGCGTTTGGAGAACCGCAGCCGTTGCTTGACAGCATCAGCGATCCCCAGACGCGAAATTTTGCAGCCATCAACTATGGACCCTGGGATCGACTGGACGCCGATCGTCCTTTTCTGGCAGGGTTTAGCGCCAAGCCGGCGGGCGCACGTTTTTATCCCGAGGATATGAGCAAAGCCGAATACGAAGCTTCGCCGCTCGCTGCACACAGCGGATTGTATTCGCTGGTGGTGCGGGATGAGACAGGCGCGCTCAAAGCCGTACCGTATCATGTGGCCTACGCGCCACAATTGAAAAAAGCGGCCGACCTGTTGAGCAGTGCCAGCGAACTGGCGGAAGACCCGGAATTTGCCAATTACCTGCGGCTGCGTGCCGAGGCGCTGACCACCGATCAGTACCAGCCTAGTGACATGGCCTGGATGGACATGAAAAACAATAAAATTGATCTGGTCATCGGGGCGATCGAGACCTATGAAGACCAATTGTTTAATTATCGTACTTCCTACGAAAGCTATGTGCTGATAAAAGACCTGGCATGGAGTGAACGCCTGTCGCGGTATGCCAGCTTTTTGCCCGAGCTGCAACGCGGTTTGCCGGTGCCGGAAAAATACAAATCCGAGACACCGGGGAGCGATTCTGATTTGAATGCTTATGATGCCATTTATTACGCTGGCCATAGCAATGCCGGCTCCAAGACGATTGCAATCAATCTGCCTAATGACGAAGAAGTGCAGCTTGCCAAGGGTACCCGGCGGTTACAGCTTAAAAACGCGATGCGCGCCAAGTTTGACAAAATTCTGGTGCCCATTGCGGCGGAGCTGATCGTCCCCGAACAACGCAAGCACATCACGTTCGACGGTTTCTTTGGCAACACCATGTTTCATGAAGTTGCCCATGGTCTGGGTATAAAAAACACGCTGGATGGCGACAAAGTACGCATTGCGCTGCAGGAGCTCGCTTCCCCGACAGAAGAAGGTAAGGCCGACGTCCTGGGTCTGTACATGGTGACGCGCCTGTTTGAAAAAGGCGAAATACCGGAAGGGGAAGTGATGGATAACTATGTCACCTTTTTGGCCGGCATTTTTCGTTCGATCCGCTTTGGCGCAAGTAGCGCCCACGGCAAAGCGAACATGGTGCGGTTTAATTTTTTCCGGGAAATGGGTGCGTTTAACCGCAATGCGCAGGGGCAATATGCGGTCGATTTTGACCGTATGCAGGAAGCGATGAATGCGCTGTCGCAAAAACTCCTGGTGTTGCAAGGCGACGGGGATTACGCAGGCACCAAAGCGCTGATCGATACGATGGGGCAGGTTTCCGAGACCTTGCAGGCGGACCTGGAGCGCCTGTCAGCCGCCGGCATTCCTGTCGATATTGTGTTTGATCAGGGCGTACAGAATTTGAAGCTGTAAACGACCTCAGTGGATTACTCCTGGCTGACAGCCGTTCTGGCAGTGGCACTGGTGGCCGCCGCGGCTAGCATCATCAGCGAATATCGCCATCTGGCGTTGCAGCGTTATCTGTTTAAACCGCTGCCGGTGTTGCTCATGCTGGTAGTGGTGATATCTGCCACCCAGGTTCCCCCTCTCATTCGGGCTCTGTTTGCCGGTGGTCTTGTTGCATCGGCGGTCGGCGACCTGCTGTTGATCGACCGCCGGCGTTTTGTATGGGGATTGCTGGCTTTCCTTGTGGCACATGTGTGCTACATCTTTGGCATTTGGATGGAGCTTAGCCAGGAACCGAGAGTATTGTATGTTTTGCCACTGACGTTGTGGGGCGGGGTATTGTTTTGGATCTTGCGCAAAGAACTCAACGAGCTCGAGTTTCCAGTGCTGATCTACATTGCCGTCATTCTTGTCATGATCTGGCTTGCCATTGAAGCGTTGCATCAAAACCCATCTACTGGCGCGCAACTGTTAGTGTTGGGGGCAGTGAGTTTCGGCCTGTCGGACTCGATTCTTGCGATCGATCATTTCCGCCGCCCGTTCCGGGTGGCGCGGTTACTGGTTCTGGTGTTTTACTATGCGGCGCAATTTGGCATTGCGTTTTCATTAGTGTTGCGTGGACCCGGTCCAATCGGAGTCGGGTGAGAGCGCACAGGTTGCGGGCTCAACTAATTGTGTGAAAGCAGTCACACTTACCTTCCCTGGCAATTGTGTTTTCATGTCCGGCGAGTACACTTTGACTTTCCGTTACCTGCCTGCCGGCTACTCTCTTAGCTGCGATGGAGTGTCCAATGTCGGAAGATCATTTTGCCAGACTCCGGGCCATGTATCTTGATGCACCCTGCAATGATCAGTATCAACCTGAAATTTCGATTCAAAAAGGTGTCGCGCATGTGTCGGTGACAGTGCGCCCGAACATGTTTCATGCCGGTGGCTCCCTGCACGGCTCGATTTTCTATCGACTGCTGGAGGATGCGGCATTATATGCCACCAATTCTTACGTCAATGACGTCATCATGCAGGCAGCAAGTTTCACTTGCTATATGGTCAAACCCGTGACTCATGGTGTGATCACGGCCGAAGGCAAAGTGAAAAACACAACAGCAGAGTTGTACATCGCCGAAGCCCAGATCATGAGTGCGTCCGGTGATACGGTAGCGCGCGGTAGCGGCGCGTTCTTAAAGAGCAAAATAAGATTGGTGCCCGAGATCGGCTATAAAATCTGAGTGCTCAATTTGTCAGTTCGTTCAGTCGCAATGTCTGGCGCTAGCCTATTGCATGCCAACCCGGGTTCTCGCTGCAGACAAAATTTCCAAGTGTCGATCTGCTGCTGAAAACCGAACGCTTTGACGGTGGTTTACGCAGGTTTGGGCAGAACGTTCTGAGCTGCAGGCGACACTCTCAAGTCGGATCACTTTGACAGTGTTTCGACGCGTGCTGTCAGGTCGGTCATGGGCCGCACGGACCCACTCCCGTTACAATGACACTGAAGCGCTGCGACTTAAATCGCTGCCAATGCCTGGTCGATGTCTGCCAGGATGTCATCAATGTGTTCGATACCCACTGACAAGCGTACCAGGTCAGCGCTGACGCCAGCGGTTGCAAGTTCAGATTCGCTAAGCTGGCGATGGGTGGTCGATGCAGGATGGCAGGCCAGTGACTTGGCGTCACCAATATTGACCAGACGCAGTA
>JABDLQ010000249.1 GCA_013002925.1 Gammaproteobacteria bacterium
CGTCGTTAGCGCCGGTAATATCGAAGTCGCTACCATTGGCCAGCGTGAAGCCCGCATTACCACCGGTCAGTGTTTCCACATTGACCACGCTGGTACCCAGCGTCACCGTCACCGGCGCGGTCGCCAGCGACCAGTTCGCGGTATCGGCCAGCCCCCCCAGCCCATCAATCAGGCCGCTCAACGTGCCGGCGGCGGCAAAATCAAACGCATCGTCACCCGCCGTGCCGGTCAGGTTGCCAAAGTTCGTAAAGTTCAGGGTATCCACCGTGCCATCGTTGGCGCCGGTAATATCAAAATCAGCGCCACCGGCCAGCGTAAATGCCGTGGTTGCAGCCGCGTCACCACCGGTAAAGGTTTCAATACCGGCAAACGTGCCACCGATCGGTCCTGCGGCCGTCGACGCGCCCAGGTCCACCAGCACACCCGCTGCGATCGCACTGATATCCAGCACATCACCCGCTGCCAGTACCTGCGCAAGACCGGCCACGTTGCCGGTAATCGTTCCGGCTGCTGCAAACGTGAAACTGTCGTCACCGGCCGTGCCGGTCAGATTGGCAAAGTCGACAAAATTGACGCCATCCACGGTGCCGTCGTTTGGCCCCGTCACGTTCCAGGCAGTGCCACCTGCCAGGGTAAAGCCGGCATTACCCCCGGTCAGCGTCTCGACGTTGGCGACGCTCGTGCCCAGCGTCACCGTTAGCGGCCCGGCAACTGCAGACCAGTTCGCCTCATCAGCGTCACCTGCGCCCGCACCGTTAACAAGGCCGGTCATCGTACCGGTTGCACCAAAAATAAATGCGTCATTGGCAGTGCCACCTGTCAGGTTTTCCACTTCATCGAAGTTTTGAAAACCGACCGACCCCATACCAGCTCCGGTGATCGAGAAAGTCTGATTGACATTGTCACCGATAAGAACATCGCCTGTGGTTTCTCCGGTAGTTCCGCCCAGGATATTGGCTGCTGCAGCCACTGTATTTGTGGTACCGGTAGCCAACGTAAACGTATCGTCACCGCCCAAACCACTCACAGTACCCGTAACATTGTCGTTAAAAGTAAACGCATTCCCGGCGGCCGTTCCGGTCAGGTTACCGAAGTCGACAAAGTTGATCGTATCCACGGTGCCATCATTCGGTCCCGTCACATTCCAGGCATTACCACCCGCCAGCGTGAAATTTGCCGTTGCCGCACTATCACCTCCGGTCAGGGTCTCGACGTTGCTAACATTCGTACCCAGCGTGACAGTCAGAGGCCCGGCGACTGCAGACCAGTTCGCCTCATCGGCGTCACCTGCGCCCGCGCCGTTAACAAGGCCGGCCACAGTGCCCGCTGCACCAAATATAAACGCGTCATTGGCAGTACCACCGGTGAGGTTTTCCATTTCACTGAATGCCTGCGCACCCACCGTGCCGACACCGGCACCGGTGATCGACCAGGTCTGATTGACATTGTTACCGACCAACACATCGCCGGTGGTTTCAGCTGTGGTGCCGCCGATCAGACTGACTGCAGTGCCGCCCGTCAACAGGTTAAACGTGTCGTTACCTCCTTCTCCACTAAGGTTGCCGGTTACCCAGGCCGGACCGCCAGCGGTCACCGCGGCGGCCAGGTTAAAGGTATCGTCTCCCAGCCCACCATTGGCAACACCGCTGAATGCAGAGTTAATATTAAAAGTATCTGCGTTAGCTCCACCGTTTAGCGACGCGCCCACGGACAAGCCCGCAAGATTTGCAAAAACATCAATCGTGCCGGCGCCCAACGTTCCAAAGTTCACGACCAGGTTAAACGGCGTTGTCACTGGCGTGTCACCTGCGCCTGTGGCGGTTAATGAACCGTCCAGAAAAACATCGGCGCCTGCGTTCAGTATGAGTGTGGTATCCGCTGTCCAGCTCACGTTGACATTAGCGCCATCGCCGTTTGTCGGAACTCCAAGCGGTAGGGTGGGATCATCCAGAAAATAGATATGGTCTCCCGCACCATTGGCGCCAACGGTCGTTGTGGTTGTCAATGTGACCGACGCCATATCCAACTGCCCCGATAAAATCGTATCGGAAATGGTGTCCGCGGGCGCCCCGGCGCAAGTAGCATTGCCTGCATCACACACGACAAAAATACCCGGATCGAGCAGCAAAGTACCGTACGCTCCTTCTTCGGCTCTCAGGTCCGCTGTACCACGGTAAGCCAGATGTTCCTTGCCCGACACTTCGACAAGTCCGCCCGCTCCGGAGTCGGTGCCACCGCGTGCACTGATAGATCCGGCAAACGTCGTCGTGTCGTCAGCCCAAACGACAACCTGGCCTCCATCGCCATTCACTTGCGCATCTGCAGCAATCGTTGCACCTGCTGCAATATCCGTAAATTCCGCGCGTTGTAAATCACCGCCACCACGATAATCGCCACCGATGCGAACTTCGCCGCCACCGGTCGCACCTGACGCATCCAGCATGGCCGTATCGGTCAGGCTCACGCTGTCACCCAGTACGTCGATACTGCCGCCGGTATCTTTCGGTGTCGCACCCTGCGCCACCAGCTCACCGCTGTTAACCGTGGTGCCGCCCGTGCCAACCAGTCGGATCACGCCTCCGGTAGTATCGATACGCTGGGCACGAATGGAACCTTCATTATTGACGACGCTGCTGAAGACATTTTCTGCACTGTTCGCCGTTAACAGTACCTGCCCGCCATCGGCCAGAATCTGGCCCTGGTTGAGTACCGCATCCTTTACGTCTTCCGGGTTATCTGTGACTGCTTCGCCCACCGCAAAGAACATCAGGCCGTCACCCCTGAAATCCAGGGTCGCCTGGCGACCGGCTGCCAGATTGACCTGTCCGTATTCAGCAACAATCAGTCCTTCATTGGCAACGCTATCGCCGATCAGGCTGACCGAGCCGCCGGCAGCCGCAGTAATTTCACCGCGGTTTATAATTGCCGCGCCGTGTGAATCGGCAAGTGCACGCAAATCGTACTTGCCCGATTTGAAATCCTCCAGTGAGAGTTGCAACGAACTCGCCACCAGGCTCTGGATGTTGATGCGCGCGCTTTTGCCAAACAGGATGCCGTTTGGATTGAGCAGCAGTATGCGACCGTTGGCATCAATGGCACCAAAAATCTGGCTCGGATTCTGATCAAAGATTCGATTCAGCGCGGTCGCAGAGGAAGAGGGTTGTTGAAAAATCACCCGCTCGTTGGCGGCGACATTAAATGACGACCAGTCGATGGCAAGCTGATCAGTAAATTGACTGATGACCGTGGTATCACTCCGCGTGAGGTTGATGTCACCCTGACCGGACACCACCTGGCCATCCTGCGGACCGCCCAGGGCCACCACCGTATACGTCGCCGTAATCGCGGTGACCAAAATTTTGCGTGTGTACCCCCAGAACCGCTGTCCGTGCGTTGGACGACTTTGGCCGCCCCCCACAGTTCTGCCAATTGCCATCATGTCCGTTTTCATTTTTTGATCTCCAGCATCTGCTGTATTGGCCACACCACGCAACCGCTATGGCGCATGACCGGGGCTCACGACCCCTTGAAGTTAAAATGAGTAATTAAAGCTGAAATATAGTTGTGGATCATCTCCATCGCTGGGCTTTTCTGTGCCCCGTGGCTTTGCTATGTCAAGCCGCGCCCACAGCGTTCCGGGCAAACGAAAATCGATGCCAAAACCATACCCGTTCAGATCACGGGTCTTCTGTTCACCAAATGCAGGTTCCGACAGATATCCACCGGCATAGTCATAAAACAGTGAAAAACGCAGAAGCTCGCCCCAGGTATAGCCTCTGAATCCCTCTTTATCGGCAAAGCCGGGGGCGGCCAGAAACCATTCCACTGAGGCAAAACCGCCGGTATCTACCAGGTATTCTGCGGGGGGAAACGCGCGCACGCTGTTCGGCCCGCCCATTGAAAACTGCTCCAGAGAAACAATCAGATCATCGGAAACCTGTGCGCTGGTACGCACTAACAGTTCACTGTGCTCACCGAGTTGCTGCAGCCGCGCAAATTCAGCGGTCCACTTATCGAATTTACCTCCTGCCGATGTACGGCTGGTGTTTTGGCGGCTGGAACCCAGGTCCGCACCGGGAATACTTGATGTCAGAGAGCCAAAGGTGTCAGGCATGCCTTGTGAGAACGACAAATACCCACTGTTGATGCCACGGAATCGCTTGTCCACCATGTCAAAATTAACCCCGACATCCAGCACGGTTAATTTATCTTCTGCCTGTGTAACACCGCTGGTCGAGTTATCGATAGTTGCCCGTTTGCTAATGAGATTAATACTTGCGCTCAGGTTCTGTTCACGGCTGCGTACAATAGAGTGCGAAAACCCAATCTTGCCAACCCGCGTGTCGCCTTCGATATTGGTCGTGCCAAGTGCAGCTCCACCGCTGACATCAAAAACATTTTGCACGTAGCTGGCAGTAAAGTACGTACCCGGCCAGAATACGGGTAACAGATATTCGATCGAACCGTAGGTTGCGTCCTCCGGATCATAAGTTTGTAGCATAGCCAATGAAATGACATCGGCATGACCCGTAGCATTGTTATAATCAAACGTCGCTAATACCCGTGACTCACCGGTGAACTCGCTGCCGTAATTATCGATCGTCACGTCAAAATTGAACGGGTCTTCATCCTGGACCCGTAAGGTCAAATCGGTTGTCCCCAGCGATGAGCCTGGGCTGAGCACTCCGGCCACTGCAATACCCGGATAATCGCGCAGTAGCAATATCGCCTGTTCAACTTCGGTACTGTCTACCGCCCGTCCGGCAAGGCCTGACACAGGCTTTTGCAGTATTTTATCCTTGTATCGCTCGTTACCCTCGGTAATGACTTTGCCGACGCGGCCTTCCATGATCTGCACCGTGACAACTCCATCAACCACGGTCTGCACCGGTAGAAACACTTGCGCCAGCATCATGCCATCCTGCCGCAAATCGTTTTGTATGCCCCTGATTACCTGTCCGATCTGCCCCAGGGTATAGCCATCGGCAGGCTGCCCCACTACATTGCTCGCCAGTGTTTTTTCAACACCATCCAGATACGTGCCCTTACGCCACGCGGTCATTGGGTTGCGATTGGCAATCACATCGAAGCGTTTGACTCGAATTTTTACACCTTCGTCAACATCTTGCTCAAGGCGCTCAAGCATTGATGGCACGACGACCGCGCCGGGCTCTGGTGCATCAGGTAATCTTTTACTACCCAGGTCGGGTAACGCTCCACCAGGTGTTGCCCCCCCAGGCAAATTTTGTGCAATGGCTCCGCCCGGTATTAACACCAGAGCGCATGCGACGATTACGATCGCCGACAGGTCTTTATTTAACACAGCATGCTCCCACTGAACGTTCCGCTTGCGCAGAACCGTTTTGATTGTCCGCTCGTTATTTTCCGTTGCTCGTGTGTTTGTATGCGCGACCAGCGATCATGAAACTAATTGCCCCCTTCATGACCCTTCCCTGTTTATCAGGGTACTGGCAATGCACATTACCCACCCTAGCTCATTCCACCCCTAAATGATATTCCTGATAATCCTGATAGCAGATTTACTTATCCGAGTATATTACAGCAGACCTTTAATCCAGAAAAAACTTTCTGATGCGATCACTGCATCTCACGTGCAACCCTGAAACCCGCGTGCTCCACCCGGCTATCCGGGGCGAGTGCCGTGCGTGCTGCAGAGCGCAAATCCGGCGCACGATCGACAA
>JABDLQ010000253.1 GCA_013002925.1 Gammaproteobacteria bacterium
ACACCGCTGACTTCAATTATGTTCACCCCCGGAAGGCACACCACACGCTCACAGGTCGCAGGGAAAGAAGAAAAGCCAGGCCTCACCGACGGTAGCGTCAGAACCGCAGTGCGCTGTCAACGGTCCGCGAGCAGTTTTTTTCGCACCATTGAAGGACGCGCAGCGGCCGGTGCGAAAAGAACTGGTCGCGGGCCATCACAATGACCGGCCCGCAGGCCGCTGGCACGACCCATCCACAGACTGCTCTCGGCAAGCCAGCAAAACGTATCTTATCGCAAATTTAATGGAGCGGAACGAGAGCCTCCGGAGTGAGTGGGCACTCAGGGTCCGTCATAAATGCAACCCGACGTGCTGGTCTCACTAATCTGAACCTGACAAAGCCCCGGCAAGGCAGGTTTCAGGCGATCCCAGATCCACATCGCCATGTGTTCCGAAGTGGGGTTCTCCAGCCCATCGATATCGTTCAGATAATTGTGATCGAGAACGTCGTGCAAAGGTGCAAATGCGGTATGAATATCAGCAAAGTCTATTACCCAACCGCTGTCTGCCCCCACATCACCAGAGACTGTTACACGCACCCGAAAGGAATGCCCGTGTAAACGTGCGCACTTGTGCCCGGCGGGTAGTCTGGGTAATCGGCGCGAGGACTCGATGTCAAATTCTTTGTAAACTTTCACAGGATGCGTGCCCGGTTGGATTAGCTGTTCAGCGTGGATTTGTCATGCTAACACGACTGCCTGAATGACGGCGGCGAGCGTAGATTCCGGTCTGTTCAGGCCGCCTCAAAAGCCACCTGGTGCCGTTAGTGCGTGATTGGGCTCTCGTTCCTGGCCTTTAAATTTGCGGTGACGAATAGAGCTGCAAGGTGGCGCTATTACGGAACACGTATTTTCGCGGCATGGCCACACATCCGGTTGCAAGCGGGCGTGGCCATGTGGCGGGATAAATCTGACGCTGTGGTTGTTTTCGCCATCCAGGATGCCAAGTCTAGATTATTCTCATATGTTGAGAATGTCATAGCCATAAATCCAGTCTTGCCTGGAGTGCACGTATTCCGGAAACATCTTGCCGGCGAGCCACATGGAGCCATACACACCAAGCTGCTTTAAACCGCCGCGTTGATGAAATATCCGCAAGTTGGCTCGCGACTGCCACTGCACTTTGGAGGTACGCTGATGGCGCATCACAAAGTAGCGCTGTAGCGCACTCTCGATGTCCGGATTTGCCGCCAGCACCCGGGCAAGAATCCAGGCGTCCTCAATGGCCATTGCGGAGCCTTGCGCCATAAACGGTAGCATCGGGTGGCAGGCGTCGCCCAGAAGCGTCGTGCGGCCAGCATTCCAGCTCAGCATGGGATCCCGATCAAACAGCGCCCAGCGATAATGCGTATCAGCCTGTTCAAGGAGCGTCGTGATCACCGGATGCCATCCGTCAAAGTCTGCAAGCGCGGCTTCCCGGGACCCCTGCTCAATCCAGGATTCGGTATACCAGCCATCCTGCTCGACCACTCCGACTATATTGGCGAGTGTGCCACCGCGCAGCCGGTAAGTGACGGCATGCTGACCGGGTCCGGCCCATACACATGCCGACGGAGGAGGGGCGTTATTGCCCAGTCGCTCCATTGGCACCGTGGCACGCCAGGCCACACAGCCGGTGAACTGGGGCTGGTCTGCGCCTGCCATCTGTTGACGCACTGCTGAGTGGATCCCGTCAGCGCCAATCAGTACATCACCTTCGATGCGCTCGTTGTTGTCAAGCACTGCCGCGATGCCCGTGCCCGATTGCTCATAGGCGACGACAGGGGCATTAAAGCGCACGGTCTCCGGCATGCGTTCGTGCACAGCATCAGCAAGCGTATTGACCAGATCCGCGCGATGCACGTGCAGGTACGGCGCACCCCAACGGGTACGCGCAGCCGCGCGTAACGGAATCGAGAAAACCGTGCGGCCGCTGCTGCCGATACGCAGCTCCTGGCACTCGGGTTCAAAAGCCACCGCCTCCAGCGCGCTGCCAACGCCGAGTTGTGTTAGTACCTTAAAGCCATTGGGACTGATCTGGATGCCGGCCCCGATATTCTCAAATTGAGCCGCACGCTCAAGGATGACGGTTTCCCAACCAGTGCGATGCATGCACAGCGCAGTGGTGAGTCCACCGATTCCTCCACCTGCTATAATCGCCCTCAAAGCAGCAAACGCTCCAGATAATCATAGAATCAATGTGCTCGATTATTTCACAAAAAAGTCGAACACCAGTACCAGAGGACTGTGATGCCAGGTAAATATTTTGAAGACAGCACGGTGGGAGAGGTGATCAGGCATCATTTGACCCGCACGATCACAGAAGCAGATAACGTGTTTTTCTGTGCGTTGACACACAATCCCCAACCCCTGCATCTGGATGCGGAGTACGCGAGCAAATCTGAATTTGGTCAGCGCCTGGTCAATAGCATGCTGACCGCATCATTTGCGATCGGTGTGTCTGTGGAAGACACGACCCTTGGCACGCTGGTGGCGAATCTGGGTTACGGCGAAATGACGTTTCCAAAGCCGGTCTTTATCAACGACACGCTGCGGGTAGAAACCGAAATTACTGCCAAGCGCGAAAGTAAATCGCGGCCCAATGCGGGTATCGTTACGTTTGAACATCGGGTATACAACCAGCATCAGGACCTGGTGTGTACGATTATTCGTATTACGCTCGTGCAAAGAAAGCCTGATTAATACTCTGCCAGCAAGTAGACTTCGCACGCCATCTGCGTGACAGTGCGTGGACGGCAGGAATCACAACGGATACAAAGTCGGTGGTTTTATTGATCGCGTGTATGGGTGATCGTTTCGACCATCGAAAAACGCAGTGTCGCTGCTTTGCCACGCAGAATTCCGGCGATGTTGTCCGGTCCACCCGTGGCGGCCCAGCTGTCGGGTATTTCAACAGATGTGGCGGCGACAATTGCCGCTGTAAAATTGTCGAGCTCAGCGATCGCGGTATTGACATTACGTTTTTGCCAGAGCGTGTCTGCCGAGTCCAGTAAGGATTGCAGACTGGCAAACACAGTGGCATCGATCGCACCCGAGTAGCCAGTCAACAGCGCCTGGAGCACGGTCAGCTTGGCGTCCACGATCGCTTCGGGGTGACGCGTGTCCAGCGCAATAAGAAATTCGGAAAACTCGCCACCCGAGCCACGCACCCGGTAGCTGCCTTTGCTGGTCTCACGCGTAATGTCTTCAAAATCCCCGCCGTCATGGGCCGTGAACATCCGCAAGCGTGTGCCGGGGTAATAGGGCAGGTTGGGGGTCAGCAATGTGAGCGTGTAAATGCCATCAAATGCCAGTGTTGTCAGCCCGACGCCCGGGGGTTCTACAAGCACAAGCACCGGGAACTCGGCAGGGATCGAAATCACGCTGTCTGGCAGACGACCCACTAACCCGGCATCCAGGGGGCTGACGACGGCAGCCGACAGTCCGGCATTGACCAGTGTCAAATCGGTCACCGCTTCAAACTCGAGCGTAATATCCAGAGTCAGCGCGCCAGGCAGGGACACCGGCAGCG
>JABDLQ010000379.1 GCA_013002925.1 Gammaproteobacteria bacterium
CCTGGAGTCGTATCCTGACTTGCACGACATCTTCTGGAACGCCGCCAAGTTATGTTCGTCGTGCAAAGTGGAAGTTTCACCCCAGCATGCCGACGAATTGGTGGATGCGGTAAAAGAAGTGCATGAGATTTTCTGGGCAACAAAGAACCGTGATGTGGAATGGGTGCTCGCCGGGTGACACAGGCAGTGACACGAAATGTGCTTACCGGGCGGTTAGTCACCGCCCGGGAGTTTTTGTGTTTTGTGTTGGGCAAACGGCGGCGGCTCAAAGTCGTAAACAACAGCATGCTGCCAACCGCCCGTGGTGGCGACTATGTGCTGGTGGATCCGGCAGCGTATGACACGGGTTTACCGGCAGCCGGGGAGCTGGTTGTGGCGACACATCCACACGGCCGGGACACCATCATCAAGCGCGTGGCGGCGGTGGCCGGGGCGAAAGTCTGGCTTAGTGCCGACAATGCAACCGCCGGTCAGGACAGCAGACATTTTGGCGCGATCGACCGCGCACTGCTGCGTGGTAAAGTCACGGCCATCATTGCCTGAACCCGATGTCTTCGGATCACCGTCAGGACCCCGGACTTCGCGACACACTGTGCGCCGCCGCGGACACCATGGGACTGGAGCTCTGTGCTGATCGTCAGGCGCAGTTGCTGGATTACCTGGCACTGCTGACCAAGTGGAATGCGGTCTACAATCTCACCGCTGTGCGGTCTCCGGCCGACATGATTTATCATTTATTGCTCGACAGCCTGACGGTCGCGCCATTCGTTCAGGGTCACCGGGTCGCTGACATCGGCTCAGGTGCCGGACTGCCGGGTATTCCCCTGGCCATAGTTGCTCCGCACAGAGATTACTTACTCATTGATTCAAATGGGAAAAAAACCCGTTTTCTAACGCAGGTCAAAATTGAGCTTGGCCTTGAAAATGTCACGATTTATCACGGCCGCGTGGAGCACTATCCTGCAACGCCGGGCTTTGATACGGTGGTATGCCGTGCGCTTGCGAGCCTGCCCAACCTGATTGCGATCGGCGGGCATCTGCTGGCTGAGGACGGAATAATTGTTGCCCACAAGGGGGTATACCCGGAGACGGAGCTCGCCCAGATACCCGCTACCTGGTGTGCAACCGTCAGTCGCGTGGTGGTCCCATCGCTGGAAGACAGAGAAAGACATATCGTTGTCATGCGCGGCGCACCGCCATCAGAATTGTAAAGGGTAATGAATAAAATAATCGCTGTTGCCAATCAAAAAGGGGGGGTCGGAAAGACCACCACTTGCGTTAACATGGCGGCGTCGTTGAGTGCCACCAGGCGCCGTGTTCTGTTGGTGGACCTGGATCCGCAAGGCAACGCGACGGTTGGCTGCGGGTTGAATAAACATGCCGCGAAAATCACGGCAGGTGCCGTCATGCTGGGTGAAGCAAAGGTGCAGGATGCCATTGTGCATGCCGAGAACTGCGGGTTTGATGTCATCCCGGGCAACGACCAGTTAACTGCCGCCGAAGTCGGACTCATGAATGAATTCGGGCGGGAGTTACGCTTGCGCAACGCCCTGACAGAGATACGGTCAAACTATGATTATATTTTTATCGATTGTCCGCCGTCGCTGAATATGCTCACTGTCAATGCATTGTCAGCTGCAGACGGTGTACTTATTCCGATGCAGTGTGAGTATTACGCGCTCGAAGGGTTGACGGCGTTGCTGCAAACGATTGAACAGATCAAGCAGGCGGTAAACCCCGGCCTGGAAGTCGAGGGCATCTTGCGGACTATGTTCGATCCGCGCAATAACCTGGCTAATGAAGTGTCGTCACAACTGATCATGCATTTTTCCGATAAAGTCTACAGCACCGTGATTCCGCGTAATGTGCGTCTGGCAGAGGCGCCCAGCTTCGGGTTGCCCGTGTTGCTTCATGACAAAAATTCGCGGGGTGCCCTGGCGTATCTGGCGCTCGCCGGTGAAGTCAACCGGCGGCATGGTGACCAGGTACAGGCGTCGGCCTGAGGATCCGTTCTGATCTGTCAACCACTTTGCACCACCACCACAACACGCGCACTAACAGCAACTCCACTACCAACACCCGCATCCTCACTGACATCAGCATTTAGGCTGATACGGTACCTTAGTTTGGGCGGTGAATGTGCCAACTTGTCACAAGCGCGCCCATGCCCTTGCACCGGGCAGATAACAGATTAGACTTTGTACGCTTTGATTGCTGGTCACTGTCCGGCACAAACCTGCGCAGGAGTTAATGCCTAAAATGCCGCATACACCGATCAGACTATTGCTGGTAGATGACGATGTCGAATTCGCCAACTTTATCGAAACCCTGCTCGTAGGCACAACAAACCAGTCGATAAAAGTCGACCATGTCGCCGATTATGAACACGCCTGCAAGCTGCTCGCGGCCGATAAGCATGATGTTTATCTGGTGGACCACGAACTCGGGCTGACCCACAAGACCGGCCTCGATCTGATCAGTTATGGCTCGGAAATTACCGGCAAACCGATGATCATGTTGACTTCAAACACGGCGGAGGATGCACCGAGCCGGGCGATTGCCCTTGGTGCCAGTGATTTTCTGCAGAAGCAGCATGCCACGATTCCAGTGATCGAAAACGTTGTGCGCAATTCCATTTCGCGCAGCGCACTGCTAAACAGCGATGCGTCGGCAAACAAAATGCCGATGCCACTCCACCGCGATCAACTCACCGGCGTGCGTACAAGGATAGCGATCGAGCGCTTTGTCGATCAATGTCTGCAGGCGTGTGAATATGGTCAGACCGGGGCATTGTTTTACCTGGATGTGAAAGATTTCAAACCGGTCAACGAATACTACGGCCATGTTGCAGGCGACCAGGTGCTGAAGATTTTTGCCCGCCGCATACAGGAAAGTGCACCACCGGATTTCGTGCTTGGCAGGCTGGGGGGAGACGAATTTTTGCTGACGGGACCAGCAGCCGATCATGATATTTTTGCCGATGGCACCGTCGAACGATGGTCGCGCGCGATGCAAAATGCAATTGCCCGCCCCATGAAAATCTTTGATGTTGCCGGTGAAGCCGCAACTGTGCGCGTCAGTACCGGTATCGGAGCCGTGCGCTTCACCGCCAATAGCGGCCATCGGGACTACCTGGTCGCGCTGGCAAACAGGGCGATGCGCGCAAATGCCCCTTGCCGCTCCGAACCTAGGAGTGACTGAACAACGCTTTTTTGGCGGTGGCGGTCAGTGACTTGATCTGGAATTCGCGGCGCAAGGCGGCGCCGCGTGACGCTGCTTTTTCCGAATACACCAACTCAACCGGCAGCCGTGCCCGCGTATATTTTGCGCCCTTGCCGAGATTGTGACGGGTAACGCGGGCGTCAATATTGTTGCTGACACCGGTATAAAGAGAGTCGTCATTACATTTGACGATATAAACGTACCAACACATACTGCGCAAAGGCCTCCGGTAACTGCGATACCGTAGAAGTCCGAAGGATAGCATTTCTCTTTACATTCGGAATCCAGCTTCATGACAGAGAAACCCGCCCATGTTCTGCTTGCCGATATTGGTGGTACGCATAGCCGCTGTGCATGGCTGATCAATAACACTCCAACAGATCTGCGGATTTTTGACAATGATCTGTACACCTCGGCTGAGGCTGTTTTTACTGACTATCTTGCCGATAGCGATCATGCGGTCGACGTTGCCTTGCTGGGATTTGCCGGCCAGGTTACGGCTGGTCGTGCACAAATGCTGCACCGGCAGTGGAGTTTTACGCAAGCCGACATTCGTGAGGCAACGGGTGCCAGGCATGGTGTGATCATCAATGACTTCGAAGCACTGGCCTATGCGGTGCCTCTGCTGGACAGTACCCAGGTGCAAAAATGTGGCGGTGGTGACACAGAAGCGCATGGCACCAGGGCGATTATCGGTCCAGGTACTGGCCTGGGAGTGTCCGGGTTGCTGTGGTCCGGCACGCGCTGGGTCGCTATTTCAGGGGAGGGCGGGCACGTCACGCTGGCAGCCAATAACGAAGAAGAAGAAGCGCTGTGCCGCTTTTTGCGTGAGCGCTATGGACGCGCCTCCGCGGAACGCGCGATCAGTGGCAACGGGCTGGTCGATATCTACGTTTTTCTCGGTGGAGATAAAATCACGGCGGCGCAAATCAGCCGCGCCGCCGGCGCAGGTGACTCCCGTGCACGCCATGCACTGGATTTATTGTTTGCACTGCTGGCCGGCGTTGCCGGTGATCTTGCGCTGACGCTGGGCGCCCATGGTGGAGTCTATATTGGTGGCGGTGTGGCACGAAAAAATCTGGAGCTGGTCGATACCACAGAGTTCAGGCGGTGTTTTGAGGCCAAGGGGCGGTATTCTTCACTGGTGCAGCAGATACCAGTATTCTGGATCCTGGATGAAGCACCGGCATTGCAGGGGCTTGCCTATCTGGCCCAGTTTTCTATCAGGCCTGAAGATGGGTGAGAGAAGCCTTGAGTGTGATCCTGGAAATGCACCTCAAAGCGTTCCGCGTCAATGGTGGTTGTCGCTGGCGGTTCCGGCTATATTGACGAACAAATTTACACACTGGGTATGACATGGCAGGAAAACACAAGGGCCTTGGCACCGGTCTTGACGCGCTACTGAGTTCCGGCGCGCTGCGCAACACCGCAGACAGGTCCGGGA
>JABDLQ010000381.1 GCA_013002925.1 Gammaproteobacteria bacterium
TGATGAAGGTCTGCCTCGAAGCCTGCCTGTCCGGCAGTGCGTGTTTCACACTCACTTGAGTACAGTTCATAACGGTTGCGACCCAGCAATTTAGCCCGCGCAGTAGCGAGCGCAACACTGCGCAAGAGTTCTTCTACGGTTTGTGATTGTCTTGGAAACTCAAGCAAGCCAATACTTGGTGTAATGACAAGTTCCTTGCCCTCCCATGCCACAGGTTCCGAGACTGCCTCCAGCACCCTGGCGGCAACAGTCTCTGCATTCTGTCGTCCTTTGATGTTCGGAAGCAGCACCATGAATTCGTCACCACCGTAGCGTGCGGCGCATGCATGCGTAGTGTCGGTCGGGCTCCAGCAAACCTCATCCGTCTCCCGTACGCAGCGCGCAATGCGGCGCGCCAGAATGCGCAACAATCGATCACCGGCATTTTGGCCAACAGAGTCGTTGAGACGTCGAAAGCGATCGATATCAATGTGCAGCAGTGCTCCGGAATGTCCGCCCTGCCGGGCCGCTAACAGACTGTCGGAAAACTGATCCAGGAACATGCGGCGATTGGGTAAATCGGTGAGTACATCGTAGTAGGCCAGACGGTCCAGGTAAGCTTTTGCGGCCAGCGTGTTGCGAAGGCGCAGCGCAAGTTCGCTGGTATCAACCGGTTTGGCAAGAAAGTCTGTTGCACCCAATTCCAGCGCTTTGAGCTTATGACCGGAATCGTCTGACGCGGTCAGAATCACGACTGGCATATGCTGTAACTCAGTATGCGCCCGCACCTGGGCGAGTATTTCAAAGCCATCGACCTCGGGCATCTGGATGTCCAGCAACAGAACATCAGGGCGTTCTATGAGCAACAGGGCAATTGCCTCCGTAGAGCGATTCGTCGTGACAAATCTGGAGTATCCAACATCCTCCAGAAAAGCCTGCAACAATCGTGTGCTTATCGGTTCGTCATCGACAATCATTACTTTTGCCGTGTGCGACGCGATTCCGGAGGCACCAGGATAGAGATTGTCCGTTGCTATGGGCGAGTTTGTGTTCATATCGTGTTTTCCGATTTGACTAAATCTGTAGTAGTGGTATTCGTATCCGCATATAAATCAGGCGACTCGACGCGCGACGCGAGTCCACGCAAGGCCGCGATGCAATTCCTGCTGTTTTCGTTTTGTGCTGCCTGTGCCGCTGCTTCGAGTTGACGTGTTGGCTTTGTGAATTCAGAAAAACCTACAATTCCAGCGACTCCTATAAATCCATGGGCAAGTTGTGCCAGAGTCACAAAGTCACCTTGATCGAGAGCCTGATCCATCGCGTCAAAACGCTCATCGAATTCATCAATAAAATCATTCAATATTTTTCGGTACTGGGGGTCTGCAACCGGCAGGCAGGATCTGATTGGCGGGCCGGCCAGAGCCTCGACATTAGGTTCGGGCATCGGGTTACTTGATTTTGTCTGCACCGGCTCAAAACTGCTGACGGCCTGCAGTACCAGGTTGCTCAATTCACCGAGGTGGTTTTCAACGTCTTTTTCTGCACCCTTGAAAGCAGCCGTTTCCAGCGCTATGACCGGTTGCGTAAACTCGCCGAACCCTACTGACCCTGCGACTCCCTTAAGTGCATGCGCAAGCTTGGCAAGTTCTTCGTAATCACGCGCATTATGTGCCTTTTTCATCGCGCTGATACGCTCGTCAAGGCCTTCCACAAACTCAGCGATGATTGCACGATAACGCGGATCGTTTCCTGGCAACCGCGAAGTTGCCTGTGCATCATCTGTCGAAGTCGCTTCTGAGTTAGAGACAACCGGTACTGCACCCAGTATTTTTGCAAGCCGGTCAATCAGTGCAGTCATGTCGATCGGTTTACTCGCGTATTCGCTGAAGCCAGCGTCGTCCAAAACCTGTTCGACAGTTTGTAAAGAGTGGGCTGTTAAAGCAAAAATAGGTACTTTGACACCCGCCGACCGTAGCTTTCGGGTTGCCGTCGCACCGTCCATCAACGGCATTTCCAGGTCCATCAGGATCAGGTCGAAATGTGTCTCGCTCACAGCCGCCAGGGCTTCCTGACCGTTCTCTGCCTCAGTTACCTGCAAACCATGCTCCTGAAGAAACAGTCGCAGCAGTTCCCGATTCTGTTTTCCATCGTCCGCTACCAGTATATGTGCCTGGGCAAAATTCCAGGAGGTCTGCACCTCTTCTTCAGTCGTTTCAGCTGTCTGCATAGCCTCTTCGGCACTAAGTATGGGCACGTCTGCCAGTGATCCGCACGCGATGTGAATGGTAAATACACTACCAACCCCTAATGTGCTTTCTACGGCGATACCACCGCCAAGCGCTTCGGAAAACCTTTTGCTAATGGACAAACCGAGGCCTGTGCCGCCAAATCTTCGGGTAATGGTGCGATCTGCCTGCACGAACGGATCAAAAATTTTCTCGACCTGATCCGGACCCATGCCGATACCGGTATCCGCAACGTCGATAAAAATCGCCTCGGGTGCCGTCTCTGCATCGTATCTCAACCGGACGCGCACACTACCGGATTCCGTAAACTTGATGGCATTACCCACCAGGTTTGTAATGATCTGCCGCAACCGCAACGGGTCAGTCTCTACGGTAGCGGGCACGGGTGTGTCCACCGTGAATTCCAGCTTGATGCCACGCTCAGCGGCTTTCACTGACAACGTATTCACGACTTCACTGGCAACACTTTGGACCGGACACCGGATGCGTTCCAGCTCCATCGAACCTGCCTCGATTTTGGACAAATCCAAAAGGTCATTGATCAGCTCGAGCAGAAATTTACCACTCGAATGAATCGTGTTGAGATATTTGCGATTGTCGTCCTCACTGCGCGCGTAGCCGCGCTTGAGCATTTCGGTGAATCCGAGAATTGCGTTCATGGGCGTACGAATTTCATGGCTCATGTTTGCCAAAAATTCACTTTTTGCCCGATTCGCCGCTTCCGCCCGATCTTTGGACAGGCGCAGTTCAATCTCTTTTTCTTCCAGCTCGGTTACATCACCAAGGCCAACGAGCACGCCAACATGTCGCCCTTCTCCACCCATCACCGGCGAGCAATTGACCAGGAAAGTACGACGTTTCGATGCGCCGTCGATAAAATGAAGCTGAGCACTGGTACTGGGCCTGCCCTCTTTAAGCGTGATCTCCCAGGGATAACGAAATCCTGAAAGAGCCTCATCGTCAACCGGCTCCCACATCAGATCGTCTATTTTTGTTCCAAGTAATTCTTCGCTGGATTTACCCGCCAGGTCCGAAAACGCACGGTTTGACAAGACCACCTGCCCGCGAAGATCAATGGCCAGCAGTCCCTCCATCATTGTATCCAGGGCAGAGCGTACCCGTGCCGGCACAGCTTTTGAGGGATCGAGATGACGGAGCATTCTACCGAGCACAAAATACATCGCGATGAAACCGATGACAGCAAGGTACAGACTGTACTGCAACCACGGACTGTCCAGCAGTCGCCACCAGCCGGCGCGGCGCAGTGGTTCAAAACCCAGCTCGAGCTGGCCCCACTGCTGGCCGCCCTGCATGATGGGAACCGTCAGCTGGCTATCGGTGGAATATCTGCGTTCGACCGAACTCCAGTAGCGCTCATGCTCACCGAGTCTGATCAGCTCCTTGCCACTGGTGAGGCGAACAACGGCTGAGTGCAGTTCGGCATTACGCTGTACAACCAACTGGAGGTCTTTTTCGAGGATGTCCAGTTCGGAATCAGCAAGATGGGTCACCGTGCGAATGGCAAGTGCCTCCGCAAGCGCTGCCCGACCGTCACGCTGGATTTTGTCCGCATCGGGCAGGAGTCCAACCAGCATACCGGCGAAGTGCAGGCTAAGCACTACCAATGTGATGGCCAGGGTCACAAGAATTTTGGCCGACGGCCGTTTTATAAAATGTGCCATAAGCTATCTGGTATCCGGATCAGGAGAATGGGATGGTTTGGTGTTTCGTTCCACCGATGTAATACCGGGTTCACCGCCTTGTACAATTGCTTCCAGGGATTCATCGTCTCCATCTTCCGCCGATTCCTCGTCCTCTCGAACGAAGACAGGCAATGGATCAACAAAACGCCAGACCGGCAGTGAGGACAATGCACTGCTTAGCAACACACCGCCACGCAGCAGCCAGCTCATATAGCCATCAGACAAACCGATCAGTGCAGTGGCAGAGCGCCCCAGCATAAATTGACTGTCCGCCAGGTCCTGCCCAACGTCCTCTCGCATCTGGTTGAGGCCAAGGTCAATGT
>JABDLQ010000387.1 GCA_013002925.1 Gammaproteobacteria bacterium
GGTTTTGCAACATCTCCTGATTATCGAAAAAGGCGCGCACGATTACCGTGTCCTGTCCCCTGCCAAACCACTCCGGGCTGGTGGGCTCGACCGCCAGCACGGCAGTACACATCCATATCCCGAGCAAACACATACTGACGCGCATAATTATCTCCTTGTTACGCCACCTACATCCTCACGGCCACATCGCCAGATCCACACCCTTTGGTTCCGATCCCCCGTTCTAAATCCCCGGGGTTACCTGTCAGGACACACATCGATGGACGCGCATGAACACACGCCGCGTGGCGAGTAACCGGTGATGCCGGGCCGCAGCGCAGCAGACATCGCAGGTTGTTAGGTTTATAAATTTCCGATTTTAGTTAGAGGTTCTTTTTATTGGGCCCAGATTAGTACCTGTACCGGCGATTCACAAGTACCAGGCTGTTTTTACATAAAACAACCGCCGAACACACTGAATTAGCGATAAAAATCGATCCATGACAGGGTGATGGCATCGGTGTGATGACGATAGGAGCGCAGATCAATGCGCACGCGCCAGGGCATCACTCCCGGTTTTGCAGGAATTTCCCCCAATATCAGCGGGTTATTCTGCACCGGTTCGGTCAGAACCCGGCCCGCCTGTGTCACTTCCAGCTGGTAACGAGTCCGGTTGCTGCGAATGGTCAGATTTTCCAGGCCATCGAGATGTAGCTCCACCATTAACTGGGCTGCTCCTCTATCGAGACCTGACACCATGACGCCGCCAATACCCGCCGGACATTTCACAACCAATACGGGCAAACGGCCCTCCGCGCGCCAGCTAAACTGATCATCTGCATGGTAATCGGACAGCTCAAACGGCGGCACGGAGCGGCATCCGCACCCCATGACCAATACACCGAGCACAGCACAGACATGACGGCCCGCTAACGAAACCATGACCAGATGCGTGCCCCGATGTACCAGAAACCACCACCGGCCATCATCACGGGCGCCAGATCAAATAAAAGAGGCGGGATTGGCTGGCCGTTGACGCCCATCACAAACACCAGTGCCCCGGCCGCGGCAAGAACTGTTGCCGCTACAAAATGAGCGGTAAAGTTTTTGCGTGTGACGCCGGTCGTTGCATCGGCCGGCCGGGCACCACAATATCGGCAGGCAGACGCGTGTGGATGAATGGGTTGAGCGCATTTGTGACACGGGATCATCGCCATAGCTTAAGCATCGCGTTAATTTTAGACCATAAACTGGCTACGTTAGCATGAGCGCTGCATTGTTCGTCAACCGGACACATGCCCTGCAGCGCAGCACAGGCTAAAGATCGCTACGTTCAAAGGAACTATGCAGTGAAATTGATTGTTGATACAGACCCTGGAACCGATGATGCCATCGCGCTTTTGTGGGCACTGGCCAATGATTTACTTTACCGTTTCGAAATCATGGCCGTCACAACTACCGAGGGCAAACTAAAACGACGCGTCACCTTTGACAATGCCTGTCGTCTCCTCGACTTTTGCCGGCGAGATGACATTCCGGTTGCCCGTGCAGCTCCCCACGCGGGTGAAAATGCGCTGCACATTCATGGAAAAGATGGGCTCGGCGGCCTGAGTGGTATGCTCCCGAAGGTTTCGAAGTCATTTGATGATGCAGCGCGGGCGCCACACCAGCTCAAGCGGTTGCTCGAGCGCGCGCCCGGCGAGATCACGATTGCCGCACTCGGACCACTGACCAACCTGGCCGCTGCAGAACAATTGCAGCCGGGGATACTGGAGAACACCAAAAATATTATCGTGTTGGGTGGCTCGTTTGGCCGCGGCAATGCCACCCCGTTTGCGGAATTCAACGCCCACTACAATCCCGGTGCGTTGCAGGAGGTGCTGGATACGCGTGCAAACGTCGTACTGATACCACTGGACATTACCCGCCAGCTTGACCTTACGCCGGAACATCTGAACGCTGCCCGTTTGACCGACCAGAACCAGCGCATTACACGATTTCTCACGCGCTTATGCAGCGTCATGTCCAAAACCATGGCGCAACACAAAAACGAGCCCCTGTTCTTCGTACATGCCGCCTGCGCCATGGTCTATGCATTGCACCCCGAGCTCTTTGAAGCAGCCGACGCACACGTTGACATAGAAACCCGCGGGGCCCAAAGCAATGTGGGGCGCACGATCATCCGGCCTGCCGGGGCTGCCAATGTCACGGTGCTGCGCAAGATCGACACGCACGCCGTGCGCGCAACCTTACTGAGAGATTTAGCCGGATTTGCAGCAAAGCTGGCATAACCGCAGGCTGGTGACCGGGTTTTTGCTTGTGTTGCCTGTGCTATTCGGTTTCAAACAGCAGTATGCGAGGCTCACTGTCGCGGGACTGATGGGCGCGGATCATGCTGGCAGTATTGTAAGGCCAGGCAACATTCCCCCGCGCATCCATAGCGATTACACCGCCGCTGCCCTGCACCTGAGCAAGCTCGCGCAAAATCATGTCATCGGCCGCATCCTGAACTGACATCCCGTCAAACTGCATTCGCGCACAGATGCTGTAGGCTACAACATGCCGGATAAAAAATTCCCCGTGCCCGGTAGAAGAGACCGCGCAGCTGTCGTTATTGGCGTAGGTTCCCGCGCCGATAATCGGTGAGTCACCCACGCGCCCAAATCGTTTCGCGGTCATTCCGCCGGTCGATGTCCCGGCAGCCAGATTACCCGCGCTGTCGAGGGCCACCACGCCGACCGTACCAAAATAGTCAGAACGCTGATGGGTGTCAGAGCGCCTGGTATTATCATTCCGGAGCTTTTGCAGCGCCCGGTCCAACTGTTTTTTACGTCGTCCGGTATCAAAATAATCCGGACTCACTGGCACCATGCCCAACGATAGCGCGAAGGCTTCTGCGCCATCTCCCGCCATCATGACGTGCGGGCTGCGTTCCATCACGGCACGCGCCAGCAATATCGGGTTTTTTACCGTTTTTACTCCCGCCACCGCACCGGCAGCCAGGGTCGAGCCATCCATGATGGAGGCGTCCAGTTCATGCCCACCTTGTGCATTAAATACTGCGCCTCTGCCGGAATTAAACTCTGGCGCATCCTCCAGCACCTGGATTGCTTCGGTCACCGCGTCCAGACTCGACCCGCCATTTTTCAAAACCGTAATACCTGCGTCTAACGCGTCGGACATCGCGGCACGCATGCGTTTTTCAAGGTCTGGTGAAATGTCCGCGCGCGTCCCGGATCCTGCGCCACCATGAATCACCAGGCCATACGGTGGCGGTCCGGTTTGCTCGGTGCAGGCGCCCAGCAAAAGAATACCTGCGAGGATTACCGTAATTGGACAAAAAACGCGTTGACAACTCATGGTGATAAAACTCCCCCAAAACAGAACTTCATGATTTAACCGCAAAAACCTCACCCGCACACCAAGATTTACACTTTTCGGCGGCGCAGGGCCTATAATAATCAGAATGGCTGTCGGTGGACTACGGTGGCAGCCGGCTGGGGGATTGTCGTTTCGGGGCGGGTTGCTCACCACCCACAGGCTATTCCGGGTTCAAACGCATTAACTTGAGATGTTCCAATGTATCCATCCGTCAAACGCCTTCTGGGCGCCGTGCTGCTGCTCGCCACAGTGGGTGCCTCCTCAGTGATGGCAGTGCGGGCGACAGCAACTGAATCAACAGCCCGATCTGCACCGGATGCAGCTTATGAGGTGAGCCGCCATGGCTGAGCCGTATACTCGCGAAACTGCCGGTTACTGGGCCTCTCAGGGCGTCCTGTTGTTCGTCCTGCCACTGCCCCTGCTGTGGGTGGTTCTGACAACATTGATCAATGGCCAAAGCGGTCGGTTGATGTTTTCGTTGATTGCACTGGCGCTGCTCTGGCTCGGCGCCATCCTGAACCGCAACGGCCTCCAGGCGGAGCGCAGTTTCCGCCGCCAGAAAATTGCGACAGCACCGGCAACGCCGAAAAAAACGCTGGGTGCCGTCCTGGTCGGACTGGGTACGTTCGTTACGATGACTGCATTGGTTGGCAACGGCCTCGTGGTGGGTGCAATTGCTGGTGCACTGGCAACGTTTGGTGCGATATTGCATTACGGTACCGATCCGCGCGGCAGCAAGGGCGTGAAGGCCGCGACGCACGGATTCTCTACAGCGGAAATTGTGGCGGCATTAAGCGATGCCAACGATAAAATCGCCGCGATCGATCTGGCAGGCCGTAAAATCCCGAATACGGAGTTGGGACAGCGATTGCAACGTATCACCGCCAAAGCGCGTGACATCATTGCCGCGATTGAAGAAGATCCCGGCGATCTGCGGCGCGCGCGCAAGTTTTTGAACACCTATCTGGATGGTGCACGCAAAGTCACTGAAGGTTATGCTACGACCCATCAAAACGATTCCGGCGGCGAACTGGAAAGCAATTTTCGCAACGTCCTCGAAACCATAGAAACCACGTTTTCGGAGCAGCATGAAAAGCTCCTGCAGGATGACGTTTTTGATCTGGATGTGCAGATCGAAGTGCTCAAAATTCAACTCGAAAAGGAAGGCGTGACCTGACCCGCACTTTTCTTTTGTACCAAACTTTTACTATTTGACTTTAATGAGGGAGCTTACCCATGGCCAACGAAACTGAAACTTCCGTCGATCACGGCGCCACAACAATTGTTGGCGGTGATCTGCACGTCGCTGCGGCCAACCTGCCGGAACTGAAACACGAAATTGTTCACTACAGCACGGCGGCACCGGAAGAACGGGCCCGCATTGAAGAACTAATGGAAACCATTAATCTTGCGGACACCAATTCAATTATTTTCTTCGGGACAAAAGCCCAGGAGCAACTGACTACCGTCTCGGACAGCATGCTTGAAGGGGTCAAAAACAAGGACCTGGGAGCCGCAGGAGACTCGCTGAGCGAAATGGTCGCTACATTACGGGGCTTTGACACGGATGCATTGGAAAAACCCGGCTTTTTTGCACGGTTGTTTGGACGTGCCAAGCCCATCGTCAAATTTTTGCAACGTTATGAAGGCGTGCGCAAACAAATCGACAACATCAGCAATGATCTGGATAGCCACAAGACCAAATTGCTCACCGATATCACATCACTGGATCGTTTATACGAAGCGAATCTGCAATATTTTCACGATCTGGAGCTGTACATCGCAGCTGGTGAGGAAAAACTGAAACAGCTGGATGACAACGTAATTCCGGAGCTGGACCAGCAGGCCAGACAGACCGAAGACGTGATCAAGGCTCAGGAGTTGCGTGACCTGCGCAGCGCGCGAGATGACCTGGAGCGCCGGGTTCATGACCTGCAGTTGACTCGCCAGGTCACCATGCAGGGTTTACCCAGTATCCGCCTGGTACAGGAAAACGATAAAGGCCTGGTGACTAAAATCAACTCGACCATGGCCAACACCATTCCGCTGTGGCAGACGCAGCTGGCGACGGCCGTGACGATTGCACGCTCACATGCGGCCGCCAAGTCAGTCAAGGCCGCCAGCGATCTGACCAATGAACTTTTGGAAGAAAACGCAGAAGCATTGAAATCCTCTAATGCCGAAGTACGGGCACAAATCGAACGCGGTGTCTTTGATATCGAGAGCGTGAAAAAAGCCAACCAGTCGCTGATAGACACGATTGAAGAAAGCCTGCAAATCGCTGATGAAGGCAAGCGCCGGCGCGCCGAAGCGGTGGTGCAGCTCGAGGAGATGGAAGCCAATCTGAAAGCCAAGCTTTCAGAAGCCAGTTCACGCGCCACCGGCGGTTAATGCAAAGGAGTCAGTAATGGGATTTTGGGACAAACTGTTTGGCGAATTCGTCGATATCATTGAGTGGACTGATGACTCAGCCGATACCATGGTCTATCGCTTTGAGCGCTACGGCAATGAAATCAAATATGGTGCTGCACTGACGGTGCGGGAGTCACAGGTAGCCGTACTGGTTAATGAGGGCAAAATCGCCGACGTTTTTCAGCCGGGCATGTACAAGCTGGAAACCAAGAATATTCCGGTGTTATCGACCCTGCAGGGCTGGCCACACGGATTTGAAAGCCCGTTCAAGGCAGAGGTTTATTTTTTTAACACCAAGCGTTTTGTGGATCTTAAATGGGGCACCAAAAACCCCATCATGTTGCGCGATAAAGAGTTTAGCGCAGTGCGTCTGCGGGCTTTCGGGACGTATGAAATCCGCATTCTGGATGCGGTGGCTTTTCTGCGCGAAGTAGTTGGCACCGATGGTCATTTCACAACCAATGAAATTACCAACCAGCTCAGAAACCTGATCGTTTCGCGGTTTGCCAATGTGCTCGGCGAATCGGAGGTTCCGATTCTCGATCTGGCCGCAAACTACGACGATCTGTCGACCTACATCACGGCAAAAATCGGCCCGGAGTTTAAAGAATATGGCATCGCAGTCACGCGCATGCTGGTCGAGAATATTTCGCTGCCACCCGAAGTTGAAAAAGCACTCGACAAGCGCACCAGCATGGGCGTTATCGGTGGCTTGCGCGATTATGCTGATTTCCAGGCGGCCGAAGCCATGACCCAGGCAGCCAGCAACCCTGGCGGCGGTGCATCTGACGGCGTCGGCCTGGGTATGGGCATCGCCATCGCCAGCAAGATGAGCGAATCACTGGGCGCTGCCGGCAGCGGTACACCGGGTGGACCTCCGCGTATTCCAACAGAAGCACGCTACTACCTTGCCATCAATGGCCATCAGACCGGACCATTCTCGCGCTCTGAATTGCGTACCAAAATTGCGGACGGCGACCTTACCCGCGACTCACTGATCTGGACACATGGCATGCAGGACTGGCAAACCGCCGATCAGGCGGACGGCGTGAAGGCATTGTTTGCTGATAGCCCGCCCCCCCTTCCCAAGTCCTGATGGCGGCCGTCACACTGCGCTGCCGTTGCGGGTTCTCGAGGCAGCTGTCCATGGCACACTGACACCGGCGCCCGGAGCCCTTCTTGGCAAAGACCAAAACACCTCCCGGAGGTCGGCGCTTTCCGTGCGAACAATGCGGCGCACTGGTGACCTTTGTTCCCGGTTCCAATGACCTTGCTTGCGAGTATTGTGGACACCGCACCCTCATTGAACGGGCCGCCGGGCTCATCATCGAGTACGACTTGCGCGAAGCGTTGCAGTGGTTATCCACCGTCAAGCCGGCAGAGCAGCGCGCCGCCACGCAATGCGAGTCCTGTGCTGCGTCCTTTAATTTTGATCATCACGTCCATTCCGGGGAATGTCCTTTTTGCGGCACTCCTATTGTGCTTGGCACGGGCACCGACAAACACATCAAACCCAAATCCCTGCTGCCCTTCCTGTTGACAGAACAAGAGGCGCAGCAAAGTTTTCGACGCTGGATCGGGCGTCTTTGGTTTGCACCGACGAAAGTCAAAAAATACGCGCGCGGAGAATCTCGTCTCACCGGCGTCTACGTGCCATTTTGGACCTATGACAGCCAAACGCACACCGGCTACGTTGGCGAACGCGGTGACATGTACACGGTGCCGCAAACTTACACCACGATTGAAAATGGCCGCGCTGTCCGACGCACCCGCATGGTTACAAAAATTCGCTGGACACCTGTGCGCGGGAGAGTCGCACGTTTCTTTGATGACATTCTTATTGGCGCCAGTCGTTCGCTACCGCGCCGCATCACCGACAGCCTGCGACCCTGGGATCTGCAGAACCTGACACCCTACAACGAGAAATATTTGAGCGGCTTTCAGGCTGAAATCTATCAGGTGGAAGTTGACCAGGGTTTTGATATGGCGGTAGAGGTCATGGACAGTATGATTCGTAATGATATTGCCCGCGACATCGGCGGTGATCAGCAACGCATTCATAATGTAGATACCCGTCACTCCAGCACCACGTTCAAACATTTGCTGTTGCCCGTGTGGTCAGCCGGCTTTACCTTCCGTGACAAGACTTATCGATTCGTCGTCAACGGGCGAACTGGCAAGGTCCAGGGAGAACGGCCCTACAGTTTCTGGAAAATCGCAGGTGCTGCAATCGCTGCACTTATCGCTGTAGTGATACTGGTTGCATTTGCCGAGGAAAGTGGACTGCTCGACACCCTGGTTTCAACATTGGGACACTCCTTCTGACCAGCATCGACCGCCCGGTCTCCGTCGCAAACCGGGATATTAGTAACAATTGACAATCCATTCCCGTCACCTGCAGCTAAGGGCACTGCTGTGCACGCAGTTTTTTTGCGCTAGTGCTTTACATAGTCAATTGACATAAAGACCCTGACTCGTCTGCAAAAAATAGTCACGTTTTACAGAACATAAAAATGTCCAATTTAAAACGTGATGGGTTTCAAATATCGACACGACGACTTCATCAACATCGGCAAATCCGTGTGCGCATCACAGCAATAAATTAACGACAACGCTACAGTTGCAACACGTTTACCGGAGGCCTGTTTGTGTTTAGAAACCTGATTATTGTCGCACTTTTTTTAGCCGTTGCAGGACCGATTCATGCACACGCAGACACCACTCACAATCATGATCCGGTACTGGTGGGCCAATGGTTTGCAAACGCTGCGGATGGCAGCCTCACGTCCCTGACGCTGGAAGCGGGTGGCAAATTTATTCTGGATCAGCGCGCCGGTTCATCGGATGAGCGCACCTACATGTGCGGCACATGGGAGCGCGCCGGCAGCACTATAGATCTGTCGATACAGGCACAAAAAACCCGTCAGTCGGACGGCGATATTATCGAAGCTACAACGCATAGCAGCGGGCAGTTCAAGGTGCTGAAAACCAGCCGTAATTCGTTGGTACTGCGCATCGACCGAAAAGTCATCTCCCTGCATCGCAGCTAACAACCCCGGCAAGAATTCCAGGATAAACCGGCAGTCGTCGGATTTAAACAGCCGCTTCAGGTAACGGGTCGCCTTCGATATATTTCACGAAATCCCGAATTAGTGCATAGACGGTCTGCGGTTGATCAATATGTGAAACATGCCGGCTGTTTTTTACAATTTCCAGCCGCACATTCTCCATTTCATACAGATAGATCAGTTTATCCTCAAGCGGCGTATAGTCCATATCCGCCGCCAATATCAGGACCGGCAGTTGCAGGGAATTGATGCGATCTGCAACGCTCCAGCCGGCGAGCGCCTGCACCGCATTGATATAGCTGCTCTGATCATTGTGCTGATGCCGCTCGATCATGCGCCGGCGCAAATCAGCCTGGTCTTCTTCCGGAAACAAGCGTTTGGCAACAAAGCGCGCCAGGCGCGGCATACCTGCGACACGCGCCATTCCGATACGCGACAACACCATCATCTGCTTGTACCACTCATTCAGTTCAAAACTGGGCTGGCTGTTGATGATAATCAGGGATTTCAGGCGTTCCTGAAAATCGACAGCTGTTTGGTAGCTGATTGCGCCACCCATGGAGAAACCCATCAAATGAAATTCCGGAATGTGCAAATGATCCATCAGGCCGATGAGATCTTCAGACCAGGTCTTGACCGAGTACATCCCATCCGGCTTTTCGGAATCTCCAAAACCGCGCACACTCGGAGCGATAACACGAAAATAACGCGCCAGCAGACCCACCTGGTCTTCCCAGTCGCGATGGCTCGAGCCCAGACCATGCACGATCACGAGCGGCGTTCCCTCTCCCTCGTCGACATAGTCGATCATTATCCCGTTTGCTTCGACTTTAGGCATAATAGCTCATAGCGGTGTTGCTGGCGGTGAACTGATGTTAGCAATCCGGCATGCTTTAGGAAACCAAAAGAGTAATACGATGCATCAATCCCTGTTTGACCTTGACCGACTGAACCGCTTCGCACTGACTAACCACAACGCCGTCAGCGACGGCAACCATGCATTAGTCAATGCGATGGAACAACTGACGATGGAAAAAGGTCAGTTTGACCATGCTGCACACGTGCAACTGGCGTGGACCTATCTGCGCATGCATCCACCACAACAGGCCCTCGGGGAATGCAGCCGGACCATCAAGGCATTTGCCGAACACGTTGGTGTTACCGATAAATATCACGCGACCATTACACTGGCCAATTTTCTGAGCGTCGCGATAAGCATGGAAGAAGCTGATAATACGGAGATCTGGCCGGCATTCGTGAGACGCAACACCGAATTGTTGCGCCATCCGATGCAGGCCGTCTATCGTTTATATACCCATGAATGCCTGGAAAGCGATGAGGCACGTCAGGAATTTCTGGACCCGGATGGCGTGCAGGGTTTCTGATCCAGTCGATACTGATATAGTCGCATGATTAAGCTGCAGGAAAATCTATGACCAAGGTGGCTATCGCCTCCAGCACCCAGCGCTCCGCTGACGCCGGCGCTGCTATTGCACGGGCCGGTGGCAATGCAATTGATACGGCCATTGCCGCTTCCATGGTGGCAATAACCACAGAGCCGGGCGTGTGTTCTTTGGGCTGTGGGGGCTTCATCACTATCTGGCCACCCGATGGAGAGCCCGTCACGATAGACGGCAATATCGAGATGCCGGGGCGCGGCCTGGATCCGGCCCGTCTGGGCGGTGGCGCCTGGAAAGTCACGCTGGACTATGGTGGCGGTATCGACACCTATGTCGGACACGGTTCGGTGGGTACTCCGGGGGGGCTGGCCGCCTACGACGCCGCGTGGAAACAGTTTGGGACTTTGCCATGGTCCGATCTGCTGCAACCGTCGATCGCGCTCACCCGTGATGGCTTTCCTCTGTCACGAGCCTCGCACAATTATCTTTTTCATGCGCATGAGCTGGTTTACGGCTGGTCGCCACAAAGCCACGAGCCACTGCATCATGCGGACGGGACACTCAAGTCTCCCGGAGATACGCTGGTGCTTGGCGATCTGAGCGCCTCTCTTGGTGAAATTGCCCGGTATGGAGCAGACTGCTTTTATCGCGGGTCCCTGGCCGAGCAGATTGCTGCTGACTCAGAGGAACACGACGGGGTCATGACCGCGCGTGATCTGGCCGAATACCAGGTGCAGGTCAGATCACCTTTGCGCATCGACATGAATGACTGGTCGATGGCGACCAACCCTGCGCCCGCTATCGGCGGGGCCAGTCTCGCCGCCATGCTGGTGCTCCTGAAAAAGGAGTCACATTGTTACTGGGACCGTGAGCTAACGCAGCGCATCGCGGATATTCAACATCGTGTACTGATGTATCGCTTCCGTCATCTTGACAAGAGCAACGAACTTGATCGGGACATTCAGAAAATGCTGGAAACCGCGCAAACTCAGGGACTGCCGCTGGTACAGGGTGCACCCTCTACAGTGCACACTTCGGTAGTGGACAGCGATGGTCTGGCCTGTGCTATCACCATGTCCTCCGGTTACGGGTCTGGAGTGGTGCCCCCCGATACCGGCATCTGGATGAACAACTGCCTGGGTGAAATCGAGCTAAATCGCAAAGGCCTGAACGCCGGTCCTACCGGTATGCGGCTGGCCTCCAACATGGCTCCGACTACAGCACGCCACACCGATGGGCGCACGTTGTCCATTGGTTCACCCGGCGCCGATCGCATTACCAGCGCATTGCTGTGTACCTTTAACAATTATCTGCGCTGCGGCATGACGCTTGACCATGCCATTGCTCATCCGCGATTGCATGTCGAAATTAATGACGGTGACCCCAGAGTTGCCTATGAGACGGGACTGGATATCAGGGACATCAAATTGCCACTGCGACAATTTAGCGAACCTTCCATGTTCTTTGGTGGTGTCGGTGCAGCACTGCTTCACGCTGACGGTCATCTCCAGGCGGCAGCTGACCCGCGGCGTGCAGGCGGGCATGCGATTGTGTAATGTCCAATATGGCAATGCTCACTTCGTTCTGTTGCACCACACCGACAGATCCTGAGCGTAATCGCGCCGGAGACTGGTCATTCGCCTGTACTCGATCGAAACTTAACGCTGTTTTCGTGTGACCTGACCGATCGATTGTCGCAGCGGCAGGTCCGCAAACTTGTTGCAAAACCACCCTCTGCGCTCCGGTCTTTGCTAATGTAGGTGAGCAACGCCATCGAGAACCCGTTTGCCAGACACTGAATATATGGAACAGGAAACCCATTCAATCACCTGCCCGCACTGCTGGCAGATTCTTGAGATACTGATCGACCCAAGTGCCGGCGATCAGGAATACACCGAGGACTGCCAGGTCTGCTGCCACCCGATGC
>JABDLQ010000440.1 GCA_013002925.1 Gammaproteobacteria bacterium
AGCACCTGTTGGTTCGGATCCACCTCGTGTTTGTTGACGGCGTACAAAAACCCCGATAAAAATACCGCAGCAGCAACTGCCACGGTGCCCGCCAATACCCCGGTAAAAAGCCGCGGCTGGCTCAGATCATACTGTGAAGAAGTGCCGTTACGCCGGCGTGTGAAGAGAATTATATTCATCATTTATCGCTATGGCACTGACCGTGTTAAGGTGAATTGTGTCAACTAAAAATCCTAAATCTATCAAATCATTATTGCTTGATGAATGTTCCGCTGTCGCCGCCCTTGGCGAACAGGCCCGCACTCACCAAACACTGGTCCAACATGTTCGTGACGCACTTCCTGATGCTTATCGCAAGCACATCTTTGCCGCTGAATTGAGCGACGATATTCTCACGGTGATTTGCGATTCGGCAACCTGGGCTACCAATGTCCGATTCTACTCCGAAAAGCTGTTATTAAACGTCGCCCCAGATCACAAATCCGTGATTTCCAGGGTTGTCGTTAAAGTCCGGCCACATCGCAGGAGTTGAAAGCTTACCTGCTTCAACACCAAATTACATAATGTTTTTTTTGCCGCGCCCCGTAACGCCGGACTGGCCGGTAAGGGCTACGGATCGTTCAGATACTGCCTGTTAATCTTAACCGTCTGTTTTCAAACTAAATTATACAGAAAACCAAGCCCCGGTCAGGCCGTTGCGACACTCCCGATGTAGGAAATAGGCGCTTTTGACACATCATCAAACGTTACTTCTTCCCACGCCGCCGTATTGGCCATCAGGGTGCGCAGTAACCGATTGTTCAATTCATGGCCGGATTTATGGCCTCTGAACGCTCCTATCAGGCTGTGACCAAGCAGATACAAGTCGCCGATCGCATCCAGGATTTTGTGTTTTACAAATTCGTCCTCGTAGCGCAGGCCATCTTCGTTCAAAATCCTGAAATCATCCATCACGATGGCGTTTTCCAGGGTACCTCCCAGGGTCAGATTCTTGCTGCGCAGCGCCTCGATATCGCGCATAAAACCGAAGGTACGCGCACGGCTCACTTCTCTCAGGAAGGACGTCGTGGAAAAATCGATGGATGCGGACTGGCTGTGTTTTTTGAAAATCGGGTGGTCAAATTCTATTGAAAAATCCACTTTGAAGCCGTTAAATGGCTCAAATTCCGCCCATTTATCGCCGTCTTCCACCCGGACTTTATCCTTGATGCGTATAAAACGCTTGGCTGCGTTCTGGTGATCGATGCCGGCAGATTGCAGCAGGAACACAAAAGGACCTGCGCTGCCATCCATGATTGGAACTTCCGGAGCACTCACATCGACATAGGCATTATCGATGCCCAGGCCCGCGAATGCCGATAACAGATGCTCCACGGTAGAAATGCGTACATCATCCTTCACCAGCGTTGTACCCAACTGGGTATCGCCGACATACTCGGCGTTTGCCGGTATATCTACAGGCACCTCCAGATCGACACGGCGAAAAACGACACCGGTATTGGGGGCTGCCGGGCGCAAAGTCATAAAGACCTTTTCGCCGGTGTGAAGTCCAACGCCAGTAGCGCGAATCGTGTTTTTTAACGTGCGTTGCTTAAGCATGGGAGATGCCTCTCTTTATGTGGCGTGAAACACGGTTGCTCCATGCTTTGTCCACTACAGCGTCTAAGGGTTCCTGCCAGGAAGGTAAGCGGCATTTCACCCGGGCGCAAATGCGCGGTGGACGCGGACCCATCACATGGCGCGGAACCTTAACACACCCGGAAAAACTACCGCAAGCCTCTGATGCACCGGCTTGCCAGCCGGATTATCATACTCTTGGACGCAGTCACCGGCCTTTTTCACCGTTTTTCCATGCCCTCAACCCTAACTAATCGGCCTGACGGCGTAAAAACGCTGGAATATCAAGCAAATCCTCGTGATCCGGAAGCACGACAGGCACCTCTCCAACCGCCTTGCGGCGCCCGATGGCAGGTTGTTCCAGATCCTTATAGTTTGGCTCACCATGCATATTACGCGGCGGTACCACGGTCATACTGGGCGGTTCTGCCGCTACTTTGACCCCACCCAGACCGGTCGCAACCACTGTTACGCGGATAGCCTCACCCATATCAGCATCAATGACCGTGCCTACCACAACCGTTGCATCTTCTGACGCAAACTCCTTCACGGTCGATCCCACTTCTTCAAATTCACCAATTGACAAATCGGCACCTGCCGTCACATTGACCAGTATGCCATTGGCTCCGGACAGATTGATGTCCTCCAGCAACGGACTCGACACAGCCGCTTCTGCCGCTTCACGTGCCCTGTCCGGACCTTCTGCCAGACCCGAACCCATCATTGCCATGCCCATTTCTGCCATCACCGTCCGTACATCAGCGAAATCGACATTGATCAGGCCGGGGCAGGTAATCAGTTCTGCAATACCTTGCACGGCTCCCTGCAACACCTCATTCGCCGCTTTGAACGCATCGAGCAGCGTGGTATCACTGCCCAGCACGGTCAGCAGCTTCTGGTTGGGTATCGTAATCAGCGAGTCACAGTGTTTGCCAAGATCGGCAATACCCTGGTCCGCTATCAGGCTGCGCTTTTTGCCTTCCATGCTGAAGGGTTTGGTGACCACCGCTACCGTCAGGATGCCCATTTCCTTGGCGAGTTGCGCGACGACTGGTGCCGCACCGGTACCCGTTCCACCCCCCATACCGGCGGTGATAAACAACATATCGCTGCCCTCGATCACTTCCTGAACACGGTCACGATCCTCCAATGCCGCCTGCCGGCCGACATCAGGATCTGCGCCCGCCCCGAGTCCCTTCGTAATGTTGCAGCCAATTTGCAGGCCGGTTTTTACTTTGGCATTTTTGAGCGCCTGCGCATCCGTATTTGCACAGATAAACTCAACGCCTTCAATCCCCGACTTGACCATGTGCGCGACCGCGTTGCCGCCTCCGCCGCCCACTCCAATTACCTTGATCACAGCGTTTTCACTGTAAGAATCCATTAGTTCAAACATTGCATTCACCCTCTGTTGTTAAACTCAATTAAAAATTTCCTCTAAACCACGCTTTCATTCTTTCCCACACGTCCTGTACGCCACTGACCGGATGATCACTGCCGCGTTGATTCAGGCTGTCGCGCCCAAACAGCAGCAGACCGACGCCGGTTGCGTGAATCGGATTGCGCACCACGTCTGCCAAACCGAAAACATGCTGCGGCACCCCCAACCTCACCGGCATGTGAAACACTTCCTCTGCCAGTTCAACCGCACCTTCCATTTTCGATGTGCCTCCGGTGATAACGATGCCCGCGGCAATCATCGGCTCGAATCCCGAACGCCGCAGTTCTTCGCTGATCAGGCTGAACAATTCCTCATACCGCGGCTCGACAATCTCGGCGAGTGTCTGCCGGGCGAGTCGCCGTGGGGGCCGGTCGCCGACGCTCGGCACTTCAATCGTTTCGTCGGGGTTCGCCAGTTGTGACAACGCACAGGCATAGCGCATCTTGATTTCCTCGGCGTACTGCGTCGGCGTGCGCATCGACACCGCGATATCATTGGTCACCTGATCTCCGGCAATCGGAATGACGGCCGTGTGCTGGATGGAGCCGCCGGCAAATACAGCGATGTCTGTCGTTCCTCCGCCGATGTCAACCAGGCAGACTCCCAGTTCTTTTTCATCTTCCGTGAGAACCGAATAGCTCGACGCCAGTTGCTCCAGAACCACGTCATCCACTTCCAGACCGCAGCGCTGCACGCACTTGATGATGTTCTGCGCAGCGCTTGCTGCACCTGTCACCATGTGTACTTTCGCTTCCAGCCGCACGCCTGACATCCCGATGGGTTCCTTGATGCCTTCCTGCCCGTCAATTACGAACTCCTGCGGTAAGACATGCAGCATCTTCTGATCAGCCGGGATCGCAACTGCGCGAGCCGAATCAATCGCCCGGTCGACATCACTGGGCGTAACTTCCTTTTCGCGTATCGCCACGATGCCATGGGAATTGAGGCTCTTGACATGACTGCCGGCGATTCCCGCGTACACTGAGTGCACTTCGCAATCGGCCATTAATTCCGCTTCTTCGACTGCGCGTTGTATCGACTGCACGGTTGACTCGATATTAACGACCACACCTTTTTTCAAACCTCGTGACGGATTAGTTCCGATACCGATCACCTGTATTTCACCCTCTTCGTCAATTTCGCCAACAATGGCAACCACCTTCGAAGTACCGATATCCAGACCCACGATCAGATTTTTTTCGCCACGCTTAGGCATCTTTCAATTCCCCGGTTGTATCGCGTTCATCGGTCACCCAGCCAATTGCAAACCCATTGGCATACCGCATATCAATGTAATCAACGATCTCGGCGCGACCGGCAATCAGTGGTGTGACCAACTCCAGGAAACGCGCGATGCGCTGGTCGACGTGTTCACGGCCAAGCCGCACCTCGAGATTTGCGGCCAGTTGCAGTCGCCAGGCACCACGGTCATCGAGGATCACTGAGCGCAACTGCAAACCATGTGGCAACAAAGCGGCATGCAATTTAAGGTAGCGCTCGGCCACAACGCGTTCTTTTTGTGGTGGCCCAATCAGCATCGGCAGTTCAGCCGACACGTGCCTGACATCTTTAATAAAAAGTTCACCACGTGTATTGAGCAGTCCGCTGGTTCCCCATCGTGCGGCCACCTCCTGCTCGGTCACCGTGACAACGATTTCATCGGGCCAGGCGCGCCGCGCGCGCGCGTTATCAATCCACGGCAACTTGCTCAATTCGTCACGCAATAACTGCAAATCGGTGCTGAGCACGCCAGTCGCCAGGTGGGCCCGAACCACTTCTTCGATCTGCATGGCGGTCACCCGCTGAAACGGAGCATTGATTGAAATCGCCCGCACTGGACGATCCATCAGTCGCCAACCGGCTACGCCTACCAGACCGGCCAGGGCAAGCAAAGAAAACACACGCCAGGGAAAACGGATGGCCGGCAGCTGCGGTCGTGCGCGCAACTTTTTCTCCGCCTTCATCCGATTGCCTTTTTTGCGCAAGCTCATCGTTCACCCCCGGGTTCGTTTTCCACCAGGCTTGTTTCCAGAATGCGCCACGCCAGTTCATCGAAGCCATACCCCAGCTGGCGCGCGGCCATCGGTACAAGACTGTGGCTGGTCAGGCCAGGGACCGTGTTCACCTCAAGAAAACTGGCGGCACCGGTGTCGTCGAGCATAAAATCGACACGCCCCCAGCCGCGTGCTGAGGCGGCTGTAAAAGCGGTCATACAATCTTCCGCAAGCCGCTCTTCAACATCCCCGGGCAAGCCGCAAGGACAGTGAAAACGAGTATCCTCAGACACGTATTTTGCTTCATAGTCGTAAAACAGATTGGGTGTCTCGATGCGAATCATCGGTAGTACGCGCTCGCCCAGAATCGCCGCCGTGTACTCCGGGCCGTCGATCCATTGTTCTACCAGGACTTGGGAATCAAGTGTCACAGCAACCGCGTAGGCTTCTTTCAGGGCGGCAAAGTCATCAACTTTATTGAGCCCGATACTGGAGCCTTCGTGAGCGGGTTTGACTGCCAGTGGAAATCCCAGTCGCGTTGCTATGTGCTCAAGGTCTGCCAGACTTGCCGCCAAAAAATATCCTGGCGTCTGCAGCCCGTGGGCTTCGAACAACTGCTTGCAACGAACCTTATCCATGCAGATTGCCGAACCAAGCACACCACTACCGGTGTACGGTATGCCAAGGAACTCAAGCGCTCCCTGGACCGTACCATCTTCGCCACCGCGACCATGCAGGGCGATAAATGCCCGGTCGAAGCCGCCGTCCAGCAGGGCACGCTGGAAGCCCTCCTGCGGGTCGATTTTGTGAGCGTCAACACCCTGTGCCAGCAACGCCCGCAACACCGCGGAACCGGTTAACAGGGAGATGTCCCGTTCGGCCGACCAGCCACCCATCAGAACAGCCACTTTGCCAAACTGACTGGCATCTTTAATTTGTAGTG